>JAQGKJ010000633.1 GCA_028290165.1 Bradyrhizobium sp.
GTAAATCGAAACAACGCCTGATCGGCGATCAGTCCGGCCACGGCGGCCAGCGCCACCGCGAGCACCACCGCGACCGGAAACGGCAACAGCGCCAGATCGGTAAAATAACAGGTCGCATAGGCGCCGATCATCATGAACTGACCGAGCGCGAAATTCACGATACCGGTAATGCCGAACGTCATTGTCACGCCGAGCGCGATGATTCCGTAGAGCGAGCCGAGGATGATGCCGTTGAGGATCTGCCCGACAACTACCTGCATCATATTTACGGCTCGACGTGCACCACTTCCTTGGCGCCGCCTTTCTTCAAATGCACGATATCGAAGTCGAACACCTGTTCGGCGTGGTCGTCGAAGGAAATCTTCCACATCCCTTCATAGCTCATCGAGAGCAACGTGGTGCGGATCTTCTCGATGTCATCGACGCTGCCGGCCTTCTGCATTGCGGCGACCAGCATGTAGACGTGGTCGTAGCAGGACGACGAGCACAGCGGCGCCTGATCGTAGGGGAAGTCACGCTTGTAGAAGGCCTTGTAGGCATTGATGAAATGCTTGACCTTCGGCTCGTTCTTCTCGGCCTCCTCGAAATCCTTCGGCACATAGACGATGTAGTCTTCGAGGCCGTCCTTGTTCTTCAGTCCCGGTCCGGTCGAGCCGCGCACCAGGAAGAATTTCTTCGCGTAATTGCCCTCGATCGACTGCCGCACGATGTCGTACAGGGCCGCATCGGAGTAGCCGGGGAACAGATAATCGGGGTGGAATTCCGCGATCTTGGCCAGCACCGGCGAGAAGTCCTTGGTGCCCGGCTCGAAATACTCGGTCATGGTCTCGATGCCGCGGGCCTTGAAGATCGGCTCGTAAGTGTCGCCGAGAATCTTGCCGCCGGAATCGTTCTGGAACAGCATCGCCACTTTCTTGGGATGCGCGGTCTTGATCAGGTAATCGACCATCTTTTCGCCGAACCCCTTCGGGCCGGCGTCCCAATTCCAGGTGCGGATGACGAACTCGTTGCCAGGCTTTCCGACGAATTCATGAATCCGGGTGCCGCCGCCCAGCATCAGGAATTTGCCGTTGAACTGCTGGGCGTAGGGAAAGATCGTGACAAAGACGTTGGAAAGGAACGGTCCGAACACGAACTTGACCTTGTCCTGCTCCAAGAGCTTCTTGAGCTGGATGGTGGCTTCCTTCGGATCACCGCGGGTGTCGAGCGCGATCAGGTCTAGCTTGTAGGTGGTGTCGCCGACCTTGAAGCCGCCGGCCTTGTTGATCTCATCGACCGCGATCGGAACGCCCTGCGACGGCATGTAGCCATAAATGGCGTTCGGACCGGTCTGCGCCTCGATCTGCCCGAGCTTTACGGTTGCTGTTTGCGCCAAGGCGAGATTCGGAATCGCAGCCACCAGCAAACTGCCGGCAAGACAACCCTTAAAGAAGTGCTTCATTTCCTCAACCCTCCGGCGGTTTTATGTGTTGTTGTCCGGCCCGTCACCGCTTCAGGGCCATCGCGTATCGATTGGTGGTCAGATCACGGCGCCATCCCGGCGCAGCGCATCGCGCAAATCGGAAACCGAAAGTTTTCGCGGCGAGGTTCCCTCGCGCAACGACATCGCCGCCGCCATGCCGATGGCCTGGCCGTAGGAAAAGCATTGCGCGGTGACCCGCGCCGAGGCCATCGCCTCGTGCTCGGCGGAAAGACATCGTCCGGCCACCAGGAAACCTTCGCCCGAGACCGGCACAAAACTCTGGTAGGAAATGTCGTAATAATCGTCGAGCAGCCATTTGAGCTGCGGCTTTTCGCCGGAATGCAACTCGATCGGCCACGCCGAGCGCGCGATCGAATCCTTGCATTTCGCGCCGGCCACCACCTCGTCATTGCTCAGCGTGGTGACGCCCCGGATCTGCCGGGTCTGGCGCACGCCGACCTGCACGCCGGTGTCGTTGACGAAGGAATCCTCGCAACCGACCAGGCGATCCCGGAAGAATTTGGCGTATTCGCGGACCTGCTTGCGGCCCTCGATCTCCGCCTCGGTAATATCCTCGACCAGCATCGGGTTGAGCTCGCGGCCGTCGCGACCGATGATGCGGGTGCAGTTGCACAGCAGTTCGTTCGGCCGCGGCGTCGAGAACAGGAATATCTTCGAGCGCGGCAGGTCGTACTCCTTGCTGTTATGCAGATTGCGGATCATCTGCGACACTTCATCGCCCATGATGGTGTCTTCACCGTAATGCGCGCGCAGCCGCGCGACGTCGACGCCCATCAGGCGGAACAGCATGGTCGGATTTTGTACCTTGCCGTCCTGGCCCATGAAGGTCTCAAAGCCGCCGAGGGCAGCGACATCGGCGTCGCCGCTGGCGTCGATGGTGAGCTTGGCGCGGATCTCCGCCCGGCCCTGCTTGGTCCAGGCCAGCACGCCGCGGACCTGTTCGGCCTCGGTCAGCACGTCGATGACGATGGTATGGAACAGCACCCGGACGCCGGCGTCGGCAAGGAAGTGGTCGCCGGCTTCACGCCACACCAGCGGATCGTGCGTCAGCGTGTAGGTGTTGCCATAGCGCTGCGGTTCGGTGATGCCGCCCTTCTCCTTCATCACCTCGATGAAACGGTCGGCAAAGCCGAACACCACCTGTTCGGGCGGCTTTGCCGCACCTTCGGTCGCGGCATAGAGACCGCAGACTGTTCCGGACAGGCCGGCCACCGCGGCGCCGCCGCAGAAACCGTATTTTTCCAACAGCAAGACGCGGGCGCCGGCTTTGGCCGCCGTAAACGCCGCCGCGACCCCGGCCGCGCCGCCGCCGACCACCAGAACATCCGTGTCGAGAGTTAGTTGCCCCCGCCGGTCCCGCGCCTCTGCCATTAGAGTTTCCAATTTTCTTGTTGTAATATATTACTGATAGTTCTGTTGGAGTGTCAACACTTGTCACGTTTCCCCTTATATGACGGCATTTAGGAGGGTATCGCCCGTTCGAGCCTTCTCCATTTGATATCTATGCAACCACTGATATGTTATAAAAATACCACCAGGGCCCGGGATGCCGACCGAAGCGACCGAGGACGAAACCTCGTTGCTCGTGGCAGCTGACCACCTTATCGATCGGGAAATGAAGCCTCCGACCGGTGGCTATGGGCGCGAGACCTATCGGAATTTTGAGGACGGACAGCCTTATGCGTAGCACCAACAACCGCGGCACGACCAAGTCCGGCCCTGCGGTTTCCGCGCCGTGGCTGCCCGACATAGCGCCGCCAACGGCGGCGCGCGGATCGAAGCCGCGTCCGGACCGGCTGGCCGATATCGCCCACAGCAAGCTCGAAGAACTGATCGTCACCCTGGAGTTGGCGCCGGGCAGCCTGTGGTCGGAAGCCATGCTGAGCGACCGCATCGGGATCGGCCGCACCCCGGTCAGGGAAGCAGTTCAGCGGCTGGCATGGGAGCGGCTGGTCACGATCATCCGCCGCCATGGCATCCGTATCTCCGACATCGATCCCCATGAGCAGATGCTGGTGGTCGAACTGCGCAAGGAATTCGAGCCGCTGGTTGCGTCGCGCGCGGCGCGCCGTGCCACCGTCGACGAGCGGCGCTATCTGTCCAAAATCGCCGATTCCTTCATGGAAGCCGGCGCCACCGTCGACGTGATGAAATTCCTACGTGTGCACTTCGAATCCAAGCGCTTCATCATTGCTTGCGCGCGCAATCCGTTCATCGCCAACGCATTTGCTCCGATCAATGCACTGACCCGGCGATTCTATTTTGTGTATCAGCGCGAAACCAGGGACGTTGCCAAGGCCGCGGCGCTACACGCGGCGGTGCTCAAGGCGATCGCGTCGGGTGATGAGGCGGCTGCCGCCGATGCCGCGCGAGCGATGGTCGATTATGCCGAATATTACACCCGGTCGGTCATTGTCGGGCGGACGACGTTCTGATTCGTGCAGGGACTGTTTGATTGCTGACGGATCAATTTTTGACGCCCGTCAGGTTCGATTTTCTATTCATTCCCTATCGTGAGGCTTTTTGCCCATGAACGCCCGCTTCGCGCCACGAGCGGTCATTCGCCAACTGATAAGCCTCGGGCCGAGAACTTGCCGATCTCGACTTGACTGTGCAGGTCTTAGCGCTCCTCAATTCCCTGCTGCAGCCGAGGCCTGGTAACTGTCGGCCTCAGCGTTGCCGGACTATGTGAATGGGCTCCGGGTGCCGAGAGTTCGCACGTCCACAGTTTTAACGCGCCCCGGTGTCGGTTAGTGTGCACGCGATCAATAGGGGAATGACATGAGCTTGTCCGGTATTTTTGCGCGAATAGTCGCGCTGATCGGCGCTGTCGCGCTGCTGTGGCGTCGGCTGCAGGCCGTAGCACCCGAGCCGGCCTGGGGCAGCGCGCCGGTGGTACCCGTGGCGAAGCCGCAGGGCGCCATCCCGACGCTCAAGATGCCGACGGCCAGAGGGTGGACTGACGGGCAGATTCCAGTGGCGGCGCCGGGGCTCAAGGTCAATGCGTTTGCGACCGGCCTGAAACATCCGCGCTGGATCGAGGTTCTGCCCAATGGCGACGTCCTCGTTGCCGAGTCGAATCAGGTCGCCGGACCGACCAGGAGCGTGTTCAGCTACGCGATGCAGGCCACAATGAGACGTGCCCGCGC
>JAQGKJ010000641.1 GCA_028290165.1 Bradyrhizobium sp.
TATCGCTGGACACAATTGGCCATCGGCGTCGGCGCGATGGTGATGATTGCGAACTATCAATACGGCTGGACTTTCTTCGTCCCGGACATCCAGAAGAAGTTCGGCTGGGACCGCGCCTCGATCCAGTGGGCGTTTACGATGTTCGTGCTGTTCGAAACCTGGCTGGTGCCGATCGAGGGCTGGTTCGTCGACAAATATGGCCCGCGCCTCGTGGTGCTGATCGGCGGCATCCTGTGCGGCATCGGCTGGGCCATCAACGCGCAGGCCGAAACGCTCAACGGATTCTATTTCGGCATGATCGTGGCCGGCATCGGCGCTGGCGGCGTCTACGGCACCTGCGTCGGCAATGCGCTGAAATGGTTTCCCGACAAGCGTGGCCTCGCCTCCGGCATCACCGCCGCCGGTTTCGGCGCGGGCTCCTCGCTCACTGTCGCGCCGATCCAGGCGATGATCGCCGGCTCCGGTTTCCAGACCACCTTTTTGTACTTCGGTCTCGGCCAGGGCCTGATCATCGTCGTCCTCGCATTCTTTCTGTATGCACCCAAGGCCGGCCAGACGCCGCCGGTGACGGTGAATGCCAACGTGATCCAGACCCGCCGCAACTACGCGCCGACCGAAGTGATCCGTCATCCGATCTTCTGGCTGATGTACTTCATGTTCGTGATCGTCGGCGCCGGCGGATTGATGGTCACCGCCAATCTCAAGCCGATCGGCGTCGACTGGAAAGTCGATGCCGTGCCGGTCACGCTGGTCGGCATGACGCTGACCGCGGTGACGTTTGCCGCCACCATCGACCGTGTCCTCAATGGTCTGACCCGGCCTTTCTTCGGCTGGGTCTCGGACATGATCGGCCGAGAGAACACGATGTTCATCGCGTTCGGCATGGAAGGCGTCGGCATCTGGGCGCTTTACATGCTCGGGCACGACCCGATCTGGTTCGTGATCCTTTCGGGCCTGGTGTTCTTTGCCTGGGGTGAGATCTATTCACTCTTCCCATCGACCTGCACCGATACGTTCGGATCGAAATTCGCCACCACCAATGCCGGCCTGCTCTATACGGCGAAAGGCACCGCAGCCCTGCTGGTGCCCGTCGCGAATTACATGCAGCAGGCTTCGGGAAACTGGGACCGGGTGTTCCTCATCGCGGCAGGCGCGAATATTCTCGCCTCGCTGTTGGCGATCGCGGTTCTGAAGCCGTGGCGCAGGACGGTGATCGCCAAATCGCAGATGTCCTGATCGGCACTACAAGCTCCCTTGCGGAGAGCGCGCTCATCCCCAACAGGATGGGCGCGTTTTCTTTTGGCGCGGGAAATCCTGCTGCCTGGTATACCTGAGGCGATTTGGGCGCTGCCTTGTTCGTGGCCTGCCCGCCCCTCCAGCTCCACCCAACGCGAAGAACGACAGTATTACTGCCGCTTTCCTATACCTACGGATAGCAGGACGGACAGGATTCGCGATTGACAATTGGCATTATGTATACCAAACTTTCTGAATTAAAGACGGTCCTGCCACTCATTTCGAAGGAGGGTGCGATGGAAGTCGGAGACATCCTGCGCAAGAAAACTGCCCGTGTCGCGACGGTTCGCATGAACGAGACCGTCGGTATCGCCGCCCAACTGATGCGCGCCAACAATATCAGCGCGCTTGTCGTCAAGGACGTGGTGCGCACCGAGGGCAATACCGCGGTCGGCATGTTCACCGAGCGGGACGTGGTCCGGGCCATTGCCGAGCACGGCGCGGCCGGCGTCAATCTGAAGATCTCGCAGCTGGTCTCGGTGGGGCAACTGGTGTCCTGCAGTTCGACCGACTCGCTCGAACATGTTCGCCACCTGATGAACAAGAACCACATCCGCCACCTGCCCGTGATCGACAATTACAGCCTGATCGGCGTTGTCAGCATCCGCGACATCAGCGCCGCCTTTGACGACGAGGCGACCGCCGCGGGACGAACCGTAGCGGCCTGATTAGCAATTTCTCGCTGAATGCAGTCGCCCCGGCTTTGATGCTCAAAGCCGGCAGGAGATTTGCGCTCAAATTTCCCTCTGGCTTCGAGAGATTTCGATGAAAATCTGTATCTACGGCGCTGGCGCGATCGGCGGATATCTCGGGGTGCAGCTGGCGCGCGCGGGCGCCGACGTCAGCCTGGTGGCGCGCGGTCCGCATCTCGCGGCGATGCGCGAGAACGGCCTGAAGCTGTTGATCGGCGATGAGGAGCGCGTGGTGCACCCGCGCTGCACCGACAATCCCGCTGAGTTGGGGCCGCAGGATTTCGTCATCGTTTGCCTGAAGGCCCATTCGATCACCGGCGTGATCGATCAGATGCAGCCGTTGCTCGGGCCCCGAACGCGCATCGTCACCGCGGTCAACGGCATCCCGTATTGGTATTTCCATGGCCATGGCGGCCGTTACGAAGGCTCGACCCTGGAGAGCATCGATCCCGGCGGACGGCAATGGCGCGAACTGACGCCTGAGCGCGCGATCGGATGCATCGTCTACCCCGCCACCGAGATCGAGGCGCCCGGCGTGATCCGCCACGTCTACGGCAACAATTTTCCGCTCGGCGAGCCGACCGGAGAATCGAGCGCCGACGTGCTGCGGCTTTCCGCCCTGTTCACCGAGGCCGGAATGAAGGCCCCGGTGCTCGACCGCATCCGCGACGAAATCTGGCTCAAGCTGTGGGGCAATGTCTGCCTCAATCCGATCAGCGCGCTGACCTGCGCCACCCTCGACGTGATCTGCACCGATCCGGCAACGCGGGCGCTATCGAAAGCGGTCATGCTGGAAGCCCAGGCGATCGCCGAAACCTTCGGCGTCAGGTTCCGGGTCGACATCGAGCGGCGCATCGAGGGCGCGCGCAAGGTCGGCGCCCACAAGACCTCGATGCTGCAGGACCTCGAGCGCGGACGCCCGATGGAGATCGATCCGCTGGTCACCGTGGTTCAGGAAATGGGCCGCCTCGCCCAGGTCCCGACGCCGGCGCTCGACACCGTGCTGGCGCTGGTGGCGCAGCGCGCCAAGATCGCGGGGCTGTACGGAACGGCCCCGCCCGCCGCGGCCAAAACCCCGGCCTTTGCATGATGGCGCTACCCGGGCCTCTGTCTCGCCCGGGTGGACATTTGCCGGTCGCGACGGCATCCTGACTCCCGAAATTCCAAAAAAGATGGAACGGGCAACGCGTGCCCGGCCCGGGGAACGATCAGGGACCAGCGATGATCAAAACAAGATTCACCGAACTCGTCGGCGTCGAGCACCCGATCGTTCAGGGCGGCATGCAGTGGGTCGGCCGGGCCGAACTGGTCGCAGCCGTCGCGAATGCCGGCGCGCTCGGCTTCATCACCGCGCTGACCCAGCCGACGCCGGAAGACCTCACCAGGGAAATCGCACGCTGCCGCGGCCTGACCGACAAGCCGTTCGGCGTCAATCTGACCATTCTTCCCT
>JAQGKJ010000658.1 GCA_028290165.1 Bradyrhizobium sp.
TCCAATGCGCGGCGCATCACCTTCGAATATGTGATGCTGAAAGGCGTCAACGATTCGCTCGATGACGCCAGGCTCCTGGTCAAGATGCTGAAGGGGATTCCGGCAAAAATCAATTTGATTCCATTCAATCCTTGGCCGGGCACGCGTTACGAGTGCTCGGACTGGGACCAGATCGAAAAATTCTCGGAATATATCTTCAACGCCGGTTACTCTTCGCCGGTACGCACGCCGCGCGGCCGCGACATCCTTGCGGCCTGCGGCCAGCTCAAATCGGAGACCGAGAAATTGTCGGTGCGCGAGCGCCAGGCGCTACGCGCCATGGCGATGACGGATTAGGGCACATGGAGCTAAAGTCGTCATGGCCGGGCTTGTCCCGGCCATCCACGTCTTTGCGGTGTCCCGACAAAGCAAGTCGTGGATGCCCGGCAGAAAGCTGGGCATGACGGTTGAGAGATTGGTGGTCTGGTTCTTGATGGGTTCAGTTGCATGGTGCTGATCGGCCGTTTGTTCGTCATCCTGTTCGGCTTTCTCGCCGCCTGCCTGGTGGCGGGGATGATCGTGGTCGTGGCTGTGCTGTTTCCGGAATTCAGCGACCTCGGCAGCGGTCCGGTCGATCCCGGCGCGCTCAACATGGTGCTCGGCCTCGGCTTCATCGTGATCAGCGGCTTTGCGCTGTTGCCGGCGATGATCGTGGCCTCGATCACCGAGGCGTTTTACGTCAGGGGCGGGCTGACCTACGCGGTCGGCGGCGGCGTGGTCGGGCTGGCCTGCTATCTCGGCCTGGTCCCGTTCGATCCGGAAACGCTGCGCTTCGATGGCATCGTCCGCCGTCATCTCGAAATCATGACCGGCGCGGGAATCGTCGCAGGCCTCGTCTACTGGATGATCGCCGGCCGCAATGCCGGCGCCTGGCGCGAACCGCGGCCCGCGCTGCGGCCGCCACCGCCGCTGCCGTCGCAGACACCGCAACAATCACCACCGTCCTCGTGATGCTGCGGGGTCTGCAACGAAGCAATCCACTCCGATCGCGCATTTGCGGATTGCTTCGCTTCCGGTCGCAATGACGAGTGATTACGGGGGTTTTCATGGCCGCGCTCCTCGGCTAAACCCCGCGCCATGAACCGGACCGGACTTCTCATCGCGCTGGCGCTGACGCTGATTGTCGGATTGCTGTTCGGGATTTATCCCGAGCTCGATCTGAAACTGGCGGCGTTGTTTTACGACGCGCCGACCAGATCCTTTCCGCTGAAGCTCAACACGCTGGCCGTGATCGCGCGCGACGGTGCGATGTGGATCGCGTGGGGGCTTGTGGCGCCGGCAATGGTCGCCCTGGTGGCAAAGCTGGTGCGGCCGGACCGGCCGCTATTGGTCTCCGGGCGCGCGGTCATCTTCCTGCTGGTGACGCTCATTCTCTCCGCCGGCGTTCTCACCAATCTCACCTTCAAGAGCTATTGGGGCCGGCCGCGCCCGGTGGTGGTGACGCAGTTCAACGGACCTGAGCAATTCGTGCCGTGGTGGGATCCGCGCGGCAACTGCGACCATAACTGTTCGTTTTTTTCCGGCGAAGGCGCCACCGCGTTCTGGACTTTTGCGCCCGCGGCCTTGACGCCGCCGGCATGGCGGCCATTGGCCTACGCCGCCGCGACCCTGTTCGGCGTCGTGACCAGCGTGCTCAGGATGGCGTTCGGCGGACACTTCTTTACCGACGTCGCCACCGCGGGGCTGGTGACGTTTCTGGTGATCTGGCTGGCCTACGGCTATCTCTACCGCTGGCGGGCGACCCGCCTCTCCGACGAGCGCATCGACGCCGCGCTGACGCGGCTGGCGTGGCCCCTGTACCGCCTGCGGCAGCGATGGCGCGGACGGGACGTGGGAGCAAGTCCGGCCGTGTGAGCGCTTGCGCGAAAAACCTTTCTGCCTATAGTCCCGGCCAATTTTGAAGGCCTCCAGATTCAATGGGATTTTCATGAGCAAGGACGTGAAGAAGGTGGTGCTCGCCTATTCGGGCGGGCTGGACACCTCGATCATCTTGAAGTGGCTGCAGACCACCTACGGCTGCGAGGTCGTGACCTTCACCGCCGATCTCGGCCAGGGCGAGGAGCTCGAGCCCGCGCGGCAAAAGGCGCTGTTGCTCGGCATCAAGCCGGAAAACATCTTCATCGAGGATTTGCGCGAGGAATTCGTCCGCGATTACGTGTTTCCGATGTTCCGCGCCAATGCGGTATATGAGGGACAGTATCTCTTGGGCACGTCGATCGCGCGGCCCTTGATTGCGAAGAAGCAGATCGAGATCGCCGAAAAAGTCGGCGCCGACGCAGTGTCGCATGGCGCCACCGGCAAGGGCAACGATCAGGTCCGCTTCGAACTCGGCTATTATGCGCTAAAACCCGACATCACCATCATCGCGCCGTGGCGCGAATGGGATTTTCGTTCGCGCGAGCAACTGATCGCGTTTGCCGAAGCGCACCAGATTCCGATTGCCAAGGACAAGCGCAACGAGGCGCCGTTCTCGGTCGACGCCAATCTGTTGCACGCTTCCAGCGAAGGCAAGGTGCTGGAGGATCCCGCGCAGGAGGTGCCCGATTACGTCTATTCGCGCACCATCGATCCCGAGAAGGCGCCGGATAAGGCGACCTACATCACCGTCGATTTCGAGAAGGGCGACGCCACCGCCGTCGACGGCAAGAAACTGTCGCCTGCGACGCTGCTGGCAAAACTCAACGAACTCGGCCGCGCCAACGGCATCGGGCGGCTCGATCTGGTGGAAAACCGCTTTGTCGGCATGAAGTCGCGCGGCATGTACGAAACGCCGGGCGGCACTGTCCTGCTTGCCGCGCATCGCGGCATCGAATCGATCACGCTCGACCGCGGTGCGGCGCATCTCAAGGACGAGCTGATGCCGAAATATGCCGAGCTCGTCTATAACGGCTTCTGGTTCGCACCGGAGCGCGAGATGCTGCAGGCGGCGATCGATCACAGCCAAGCCTATGTCACCGGCCGCGTGCGCCTGAAACTTTACAAGGGCTACGTCATCGTGGTC
>JAQGKJ010000702.1 GCA_028290165.1 Bradyrhizobium sp.
CTTGGACTGCCGGCCGATGGCGTCGTCGCGGCACAAGGAATCGCGGCGAGCACCGCGTCGGGTGTTCAGGTCTTCCTAGAGGAGGGGGCATGGACCAAGCGCATGCATCCCGGTTGGGCCGCCGCCGCCGGCATCACCGCCGCGCGCCTCGCACAGAACGGCTTCAAGGCCCCGAGCCGCCCTTATGAAGGCCGCTTCGGGTTCTTCGACACGCACATTCAGCATCCGGCCGCACCGATCGATCTCGGCGCCGAACTCAATAGCTTGGGTGAGGTTTGGGAACTCGCCGAGACCGCGATCAAGCCCTATCCGGTATGTCATTTCATCCATGGCTGCGCCGACGCCGCGATCGAGCTGCACGCCCAGATCAGCCCTGCCGATATCGCCAGCGTCGAGGCGTACCTGCCGCGCGATACCATGCCCATCGTCGCAGAGCCCGCCGCCGCCAAGACCAGGCCCGCTAACGAATACGACGCCAAGTTCAGCGCCCAGTTCGTTGTCGCCACCTGCCTGATCAAGGGCGCTTTCGGTCTCGCGGATCTGATGCCGGCGGCGTTGGTCGATCCGGTCGTGCTCGATCTCACGCGACGCGTGATCTGCGCGGTCGATCCCGGCACCGCGTTCCCCGCCTACTTCTCCGGCGGCGTCCGCGTTGTACTCAAGGACGGCCGCACGCTCTTTAGACACGTCCGCATCAACAGCGGCGCAGGCGAGCGCGCGTTGGGCGAGGCCGCCGTATCCAGGAAATTTCTCGCCTCTGCTGCGCTGTCGATTCCGCTGATCCAGGCCGAGCGCATCCGTGACGCCGTCCTCGGGTTGGAATCCCATACTGCAACCGAGATCGCTGCGCTGCTGCGATCCACTTCATCACACTCGGAGATAAAGTTATGAATACCTTTGACGTCATCGTAGTTGGCGCCGGCAACGCTGCCCTGGCTGCCGCGGTTTCCGCCAAGGAGAACGGCGCCGAACGCGTCGTTGTGGTCGAGAAAGCCCCGCGGGAGATGCGCGGCGGCAACACCCATTGGAGTGGCGGCGTATTGCGATTCGCATTTGACGATCCGCGAGAGATCGGCGAATTATTGCCGGACGTCGAAGAGCAATTCGAGAACTTCTACGAAGGCGTCTCGCCGTATTCGCAGGATGATTTCCACGGCGATCTGATGCGCGTGACCAGCGGACGCACCGATCCCGTGCTGTCGAAAATCCTGGTATCCAACTCGTTCGACACCGTGAAGTGGATGAAGAAAGTCGGCGGCATCAAGATGGAGCCGGCGATCACGCTGTCCGCGGTCAAGAAGGGCAACGTCATGGTGTGGGCGCGCGGCCTGGTCGTGCGCGCCGAACACGAAGGCGTCGGCCTGTCGCGAAGCTGGTTCTCCACTGCCGAGCGGCTCGGCATCAAAATTCGCTACGGCGCCGCCGCGACCGAACTGCTGGTCGGCGACGATGGCAGGATCAGTGGCGTCAAGGTGCGCGATGACGACGGCATCTCGGTCCTGAATGCCAGATCGGTGGTGCTCGGCTGCGGTGGATTCGAAGCCAATGTGCAGATGCGCACCCAGCACATCGGTCCGCTGGTCGGCGCGGCGAAGGTGCGTGGCACGCCTCACAATCAGGGCGATGGTTTGCGGATGGCGATGAATATCGGTGCCATGCCGTGGGGGCAGTGGAGCGGCTGCCACGCGACCCCGATCAGCGCGGATTGGGGCGAGTTTGCGCCGAGAGAACTCACCGATCGCAGCAACCGTTTGAGTTATGTCTACGGAATCATGCTGAACCGCAAGGGGCGCCGGTTTGTCGACGAAGGCGAAGATGGCGCGCTCTTTACCTATGCCAAGTTCGGCCGGGCGATCCTCGCCGAACCCGGCGCCAAGGCCTGGCAGATTTTTGACTCCAGGGTAATTCACCTTCTCGAGCCGCGTTACCAGACCAGCAAGCCGATCACGGCCAATACGCTGGAAGGACTGATCGAACAACTCGACATCGACGACAAGGCGCAGGCCCTGAAGACGGTCGACGAATACAACGCCTGCGCACGCGAGATCGACGGCTTCGACCCGACCAAGAAAGATGGGCACTGCAGCAAGGGGCTTGCGCTGGAGAAAACCAACTGGGCCCTTCGTATCGCAAAGCCCCCGGTCTACGCCTACAGCGCCACCGGCGGCATCACCTTTACGTTCGGTGGATTGAAGGTGAATCAATCGGCTCAGGTTATCGGTACCGATTGGCGGCCGATCAAAGGCCTGTTCTGCTGCGGCGAAATGGTTGGGGGTTTGTTCTACGACAATTATCCAGCGGGCACCGGCCTGGTGTCAGGTGCGACGTTTGGGCGGATCGCCGGACGTAGCGCAGCCTCCGCGGACTTACAGTGAAATACGGGAGAATAATATGAGCGACGCTTCGCTGAAAGCAAACCCGGCAACCATGTCGAGCGATCCCTCCGGGATGACGCTGCTCGAGAATCTGGCACAACGCGTGCTCGCCTTTGACAAGCGTCAATTGACGAAACTGTCAGTCGCCCGCGCCAAGGCCTGTATCCTCGACACCATCGGCGTGACGCTGGCGGGGCATCCGGAACCTTGCACGCAAATTCTGCTCAAGACTCCGGGCGTCGCGGCGGCGCCCGGAGCCGCGCTGATATTCGGCACAGCGCGGCGCACCAGTGCGCTCGATGCGGCGTTCGTCAACGGTACCGCTTCGCACGCGCTCGATTTCGATGATTTCAGCGGCGTCATGGGCGGCCACCACTCGGCACCGCTGGTATCAACACTGCTTGCCCTGGCTGAGGAACGCGGCGGAACCGGCGAAGACCTTATTGCCGCTTACGTGATTGGCGTCGAAGTCGAAATCAGGCTCGCCCGTGCCGTCAACTTCCATCACTACGACAAGGGTTGGCATCCGACCGCTACGCTCGGCATATTCGGAACCGCGGCTGCCGCCTGCCATCTCATGAAGCTCGATCGTTCCCGGACAACGATGGCGTTGTGCATTGCAGCTTCCCTGGCAAGCGGCCTCAAGGCGAATTTCGGCACTATGACGAAGCCGCTGCATATCGGCCAGTGCAGTCGCAACGGTCTTCTCGCGGCGCTCATGGCTGAGGGTGGATTCGATGCAGCCACCGATACGTTCGAACATCAGCAGGGTTTCCTGAATGTCTTTAACGGGCCCGGCACGTTCGACATCGGCAGACTGT
>JAQGKJ010000738.1 GCA_028290165.1 Bradyrhizobium sp.
CCTGTGCCGGCCATTTCGGAAACAGGGAGAATCCCTTTGCAAAATATTCCGGCCGGACAAACTGAGCTTGCAAGGAGATCAAGATTCCGAACACCAGGAAAAGCAGCCACATCGGCGCCGTGAGATACGAACCGATACCTGTAAGGAGATGAAGCCGCGATACCCAGTGCAACCCGCGCGCCGGGAGCACGGCGAGGTGCTGAAGGTTACCCTGGCACCAACGCCGGTCGCGCGCGGCGAAATCCAGGAGTGAAGGCGGACATTCCTCGAAGCTGCCGCCCAAAGTGGGCGCCATTCTGATGGCCCACCCTCCTCGCCTCATCAGCGCCGCTTCCACGAAATCGTGGCTGAGGATATGGCCGCCAAACGGTTTGCGGCCCCGAAGTTCGGGAAGACCTGCGTCCTGCGCAAATGCGCGCACCCGGATGACGGCATTATGGCCCCAATAGTTGCCTTCGGAACCATGCCACCACGCAATGCCGGCGGCGATCAGAGGGCCATACAGCCTTCCTGAAAATTGCTGCAGCCTGGCAAACAGCGTCCTCGCATTTACAACGATGGGCAACGTCTGAATGAGGGCGACGGCAGGATGAATTTCCATCGCGGACACCAACCGGACGATCGTGTCGCCGGTCATCAGGCTATCGGCATCCAGTATGATCATATGGTCATAGCTCGCGCCAAACCGCGTGATCCATTCTTCGATATTGCCGGATTTTCGTGCGGTATTTTCCGGGCGGTGGCGATAGAAAATATTGTTGACGCCGAGATCGCGCCGAAGTCGCAGAAAACACTTCTCTTCGGATATCCAGACGGAAGGGTTGGTCGTATCGCTCAGCACAAACCAGTCGAAGCTTGAACCGTGCCCGCATTGGTCGACCGACTCGCACATCGCCCGAAGCCGGGCCATGATCCGAAATGGGTCTTCGTTGTAGGTCGGCAACAACATCGCATTTTTGCTGTCGATCGATGGCAGGGGCGCATCTGGATCGATGCCCAGGGGCTCCTTGGCGCGGAACAGCAGTATCGCGAACCCCGCCAACGCGGACATGAATGATAACGCAATCCATGCAAACAACGGCACGAACAGAGCAAGCACCATCCATTCAAGTACGGTAACGCCACCGACCTGGACCACTTCATACATTTCGTAGCAGCCGGCGATGGTCAGGGCGGCGGTGCCCGTGAAGATGCAGGCACGCCGAAACCACACCGACGTGAAGGCGCCCTTTCGATCGACCTCCGTCCCCCTCTGAAAGGTTCGCAGCGGCTGCTTCGAGATTGCCATCGGTGCTTCCTGGGGAAGAAAGCTTGCACCGCCGACAGATTCAAAGTCCCGACCTTGCGTCAAGGTGTCCATCGATAGACCCACACTTCCGATATGGCGTCGTTGCCCTGCATCAGCGATGCACGCAACTCGACCGGATTCTTGTCTTTCACCGGAAGCTCAAAGCTTAACCGCCAGCCTCCCGTCGCGGGGTTCGGTTGGGTCACGATGTTTCGAAATTCAACTTTCTCCGCGACGACGTTGCCCCGAATGGTCTTGGGATCGACTGACTTCAGTTTCTCGCCGATCAAGTCCAGCACGAATATTCTTGCATCGTCGCCCCTGGCGCCGATGGCCGTTCGTGAAAACCGTGCGAGCGACGTCGCCTTTGGCGTATCCGGGCCCCAATGCAGGCGATAGGTGTAGGTATGCTCTCCCTTGGCTTGCAGGGCATTCTTCGGCCGCCAAAAACCCGCGATGTTATCGTGGATTTCCTCTTTCGTCGGAATTTCAATCAGCTGAACAGAGCCCTCACCCCAATCCCCAATTGGCTCGGCCCACAAGCTCGGCCGCTTTTCAAAACCCGATTCGAGGTCCTGATACGCGAAGAAGTTCTTCTGCCGTTGCATCAGGCCGAAACCACGAGGATTGAGATCGGAAAAGGTGCTGATTTGCAGATCCTTGGGATTGCTGAGAGGCCGCCACAGTTCCTCGCCGCGGCCGTTGAAGATCGCGAAACCATCGGAATCGTGCACCGACGGACGAAAATCATCGACCTGCATTCGATCATTTGGCCCGAAGAAAAACATGCTTGTCATTGGGGCGAGGCCGGCATGGTCAAGATCCACGCGTGGATAAACCGCCATCTCCACGTCGAACACTGTCGTGTCGCCGGGCCGTATTGTGAACCGGTAGGCCGCAGCCGCGCTCTCGCTGTCCAGCAGGGCATGCACGACGATGGAGTTGGCATTTGCAGCCGGCTTTTCGATCCAGAAGGTTTTGAACAAGGGAAATTCCTCGCCCTTGGCCTCGCCGGTATTGATTGCCAGCCCCCGCGCGGACAGACCGTAGATTTCTCCCTTTGCGACCGCGCGGAAGTAACTCGCACCCAGAAAAACGCACACTTCGTCGTAATAGTCAGGCTTGTTCATCGGGGCGTGAAGACGAAAGCCTGCGAAACCCAGATCGATCTCGGGATTGGGTGGCGGAGTGCTGCCAAAGGAAAAGTAATCCGGACGATATGCAATCTTGCTCGCCTGGCCGTTCGCCACCTCGTAAATATCTACTCTGGGTGCGTAGAAGAAGCCGCGGTGAAAGAACTGAACTTCGAACGGCAATTTCTCGCCACGCCACAGCGCGCGTTCAGGCAAGAAACGTATTGCACGGTAGCGATCGTAATCCAGCTTTTTCAGGGCATCCGGCAGATTGGTATCCGGCGCCTTAAACGATTTGCTGGCTGCATCACGGGCCAATTGCCGAACAATCGACCGATCGAACGGAGTCGAGTCGGCGTGTGCGGACGAGACAAGCCCAGGTGCAGCGGACGAGGCGAGCGGCAAGGACGCCGCAGCTTGCAGAAAGCGTCGACGGTTCAAGGATCCTCCAGGAGGTGCGAGAGTGACGCTTGGAAACTCTCATCACGTCCGCCTGTTCCTGTCCCGGAACCCACATTTGCCGCGACCATCGGCCTCATGCCAATGGCCGCCCATGCGAGCCGCCGGAGGTCGCGCGGAGTTGCCTTGAGTCGGACGCCCGACCCAACATTTGCACGACCTTTTAAGAAAATTATTAGAAAATCGAATGGTTCCGCTCAAACATGGATGAGGGGGCGAGCCCTATGGTGGGCTCACGGCGCAAGTCTGGCTGTCCGGTCGGTTCTTAATCTTTGGAGCCAATGAACCAGAGCCCATCGTTTCCGGGGCTTTCTTGTACTGGAGCGAATTGTAAGCCTTCGTTTCAACCTATGGAGGACATCTGATGTATTTCGTGGCCGCAGTGCTGGCCGTCCTGTCCGGCCTGTTCTATGCCGCCGGCCAGCATGAAATCGGCAGCCTTGGCGCCGACATGTGCCGATACGGCAGCACGTTTTGCGACAGTCCGAGCTACGTTTTGGCCGGGGCCATTCTTGCGGCCTTATGGGGCGCGTTCGTTAGCGTACGTTAGATCGGGCTGGTCGCGCGAGACCTAAGGCGTGGCGGGGTTAGCCGGCTGGACGGGCTTCGGCCATGGCGTATCGGGTTCGAGCCCCGGCTTGGGCGCGGTCGGCGTCACCGTCGCGCGCGCCGCCTCGCCGGTAGTCTTGTGAACGGCGACTTCAGCGGTTTGGACCTTGGGCCGGCTCCACTGGCTGTGATCGACAATCAACATTGCCGGCACGCCAAAAATCGCAACCGCCATCGCGACCACGACAGGCCAGCCCAGCTTTCGCTTCACATGATCTGACTCGTTGGAATGATTCTGCATCTGACGTGCCTGACTTGACGTTTCCTCTCATGAACCAAATCGCTGATGGCAGCCAAGGTTCCTGTCAGGAGGCACTGTTCCCACCAATACGCCGGGGGGCACGCTCATCGGATGCTTTCAACAATCCTTCATGCATTCCGGATTTTTGACGTCAGGACGCGGATCACCGACGAACATGTTCCGGTTCGGCATCTTGATCGCGCTCAGCGACTTGGCGTCGAGCGTCGCATCCGCCGGAAGTAGCTCGTTCAAATTGAGGATGTACGCGGAGACCGCATAGACATCGTCATTGCTGAGCGACTGCGGTGCGTTCTGCGGCATGGCGCGGCGGATATAATCGAACAGGGTCGGCGCGTAGGGCCAATAGCTGCCGACGGTCCGGACCGGCTTTGGCGTCGCCAGCGTGCCCTGTCCGCCGACCAGCCGATCGCCGACGCCCCCCTCGCCCTTTGTGCCGTGACAGGCCGCGCATTGCTGATCGAAGACTTCATGCCCGTGACTGACGCTGCCGCTTCCCGGCGGCAGGTTGTGGCCCTCGCGGTCGATGTCGATATTCCAGCCGGCGATCTCCGCCGGTGTCGCAGGCCGGCCGATACCGTAAGGGGTTTGCGCTTGCACGCGCGTTATGCAGGTTATCGCAACGAGGGTAAACGTGGCGATGAAAAGCTCACGCGTTCGCATTGGTCACCTCGCCGTCCGCTGCGATGCGCCAGGGCCAGATCGCGTTGTTGTGGTAATAATAATTGTCGCCGCGCTCTGCGAGGAGTTCTGCCAGTGTCGGTTGAACATAGCCGGTTTCATCGATGGCGCGGCTTTGAATCACCGCGCTCTGGCCGTCCCAGTGCCAAGGCAGCCTGAAGCGGGTCAGCGCCCGCGTCAGCACCGGTTCCTGCAGTTGTGCTTGCTGCCAGCTCTTGCCGTCGTCGACCGAGACGTCTACGCGTTTGATCTTGCCGTGCCCGCTCCAGGCGATGCCGCTGATCTCGTGAAATCCGGGCGCGCTCAGGCGCTGGCCGCCCGACGGCCGGGCGATGATGGATTTGGCTTCCATGACAAACGTAAATTCGCGCGCCGTGCCATCCGGCATCAGGTCGGTATATTTCGATGTTTCCTCGCGCGAATAGGTCGGCTCCGCCGCGACGCGCAGACGCCTCAGCCACTTCACACTCATATTGCCCTCGAAACCGGGCAGCAGCAGCCGCAGCGGATAACCTTGCTGCGGGCGCAGCCGCTCGCCGTTTTGGCTATATGCCAGTATCGCGTCCTCGAGGCACTTTTCGATCGGAATGCTGCGCGTCATCGCCGCAGCATCGGCGCCCTCTGCGACGACCCATTTTGCGCCAGGCTGCAGTCCCGCTTCCTGCAGAACGAGCTTCAAGCTGACCCCGGTCCATTCTGCGCAGCTCAAGAGACCGACGAGATCGGAAGCGGTCTTGCCGTAAGGCTTCTTGTAGGCGGGGTTGCCGGAGCATTCGAGGAAATAGATGTGTGACTCCGACGGAAAGCGCCTTATGTCATCCATGGTGAAGATCAGCTGTCTTTTGACGAGGCCATGGAGCATCAGCCGATGCTGCGCCGGATCGATGGTGGGAACGCCGCCGTGATGGCGTTCGTAGAACAGTCCGTTCGGCGT
>JAQGKJ010000749.1 GCA_028290165.1 Bradyrhizobium sp.
GATCGCGTTGCTCCGCTGGGCAGCGCGGTCGATCCCCCAATCGTTGCTCGCGTTCGCGGCGAGCCGCCAACGGCCGAGCCAGTCTGTCGTGTTCGGCAGGAACTTGTTGCCGCGCCCTGTGCCGCCGATCGGCCTGCCGTCCTTGAAGGCAGGCTGCGGCTGAGTCAGCGCCGATACGCCGCGCTTCCACCGCAGGAAGCAGAACATGGTGTGGCTGTCGTCGAGCGGCACCCAGGCGCGCGCATGCACGTGACTGCCGAACTCGCCGTTGGGTGCCTGGCTCCAGAACGGAAACAGGAAGTTGGCGAAGCGCCAATACGTGCCGTCCGGGCCCGCTGCGCGGTAGGCAGCATACTGCGTGCCCCAGGCGGTATCGGCAATATGGTACTCCGGGGCACGGTTGGTGACGGTGTTATGGACCGGCTCATCCTCGGCCACGTCGTCCGGGTCGACGTGGCCGGCGTGCAGGAATCCGAAATGCGAGGTATCGATTTCGCCCTCGAGCGCCTGCAGGTAATTGCATTCGCGCTGGATGAAAGTGACACTGATTTCGTCATCGGGAATGTCAAGGATTTCAAACGCAGGCAGTGGCGGCGCCTTGGCACTCGATCCCAGATAGGCCCAGACGATCCCGGCACGCTCGATGGCCGGGTAGGCCCTGGCCTTCACCTTGTGCTTGAAATCCTGGTGCGGCGGCACGCTCGCCATGTCGACGCAATTGCCCGCGACGTCGAACTTCCAGCCGTGATAGATGCAGCGTATCCCGCCTTCCTCATTGCGTCCCAGGAACAGTGAGGCGCAACGGTGCGGGCAGCGGTGGTCCATCATGCCGACCCTGCCTGCGCTGTCGCGAAATGCGATCAGCTTCTCGCCGAGCAGCATCAGCCGAACGGGCGCGCCGTCGCGCACGAGTTCCGAGGATATCGCTGCGGGAATCCAGTACTGCCGCATCAACTCGCCCATCACCGTTCCCGGGCCGACTTGCGTGAGTTCCTTTCCTTCCGTTGCGGTCGTCATCGTACCCTCCCTATGCGGCCAGGTGCCGCTAAATAGACGCGATGGTATCACGGACCGTGGTCGCCTGGTGCCTGAACCTCCGGAATTGAACTTCGATCGGCACCGCGCCCGGCTAGTCGGCCTTGATGTTGGCCGTCCGGACTACCTTGCTCCACTTCGTTTCCTCAGCGATATGCTTTGCGAAGTCGGACGGTGAACCGACAAACACGGTGGCGCCAAGGTCGGCAAATCGCGCCTTCAGCTTCGAGTCCGCGAGGCCCGCATCGATCTCCTGGCTGAGCCTGTCGACGATCTCTGCGGGCGTTTTCCTCGGCGCGCAGACGCCGAACCAGCCACTTGCCTCGTAGCCCGACACGAATTCTCCCACGCTCGGAATATCCGGGAGCACTTCCGAGCGCATCGCCGTAGTCACAGCCAGCGCACGAAGCTTGCCGCTCTTGACGTATTCGACCGACGAGGACATCGGGCTGAACATCATCTGCACTTGCCCCGCAAGCAAATCCGTCAATGCGGGCGGTGAACCGCGATAGGGCACGTGCACCATCTCGACGCCGGTCATTATTTTAAACAACTCGCCGGCCATGTGAGGCCCGGTACCGTTGCCCGGCGAGGCCATGTTGAGCTTGCCAGGATTGGCCTTGGCGTAGGCGATGAATTCGGAGATCGTCTTCGCCGGAAATGATGGATGCACCTCCATGCAGTAGTTCTCGTGGCTTATGCTCGCAACGGGTGCGATGTCGCGGACAAAATTATACTTGAGCTTTTCATACAGCGTCGCATTGACCGCGTTCTGAAGGCCCGCGAGCAGGAGCGTATGGCCATCGGCCGGCGCCTCTACCACGGCCTCGGTGGCGATATTGCCGCCGGCACCGGGCCGGTTCTCGATGATGAATTGCTGGCCGAGCCTGTCAGACAGCCATTGCCCAACCAGGCGCGCCGCGATGTCGGGCGCGCCGCCGGCGGCGAACCCTACGAGAATTCGTACCGGCCGCGTCGGATAGGCCTGCGCGCTTGCCATGCGCGCGACCGCCGGAAGTCCGAGAGCCATCGCGGTAAGATGCAGAAACTGGCGGCGCCGAATTTTCATCGCAGCCCCCCATAAAATGCCGGCCGCAATGCGCAGACGCTGCCGAGCATATGTCCACATCTTGGATGAGACGGCCGCGGTCCGCATCAACCAAATGACGGGTAGCGGCAAGATTCTTTGGTGTTACCGCAGGGCTCTTCGGGAATTCGTCGGTTGAGCGCCAGCAATATTCAGCTGCACGGACAGAGACTTAATTGCCTCTTTGGACGCGATTCAATGTGAGCCCGCGCCCGTTCCCCTGCCTTTCGGTGGCGCTCCCGCCAACGGAATGAGCAAAAGCCCGAGCAGCGCGACAAAAGCGAGCAACGCCCAGGCTTCGTTGGCGCTCTGCGCAAACGCCGCCTTTTCGACCATCGGACGAACATAGGCCTCTACCGTGCCATCCGATACATCGACTGGCCGGTGCAAGAACAATTTCAAGTCAAGCCCGATCGCCTGCGCCGCTGTGATGTCACCCGCAATCAGCCGGTCGCGCAACGCTTCGGCGTGCCCGCCAGTACGCCCATACAAGATGGTATCGATCAATGCGATGCCGATTGCGCCACCGAGATTTCGCATCAGGTTGAAGAGGCCGCTGGCGTCGGGCACCTCGGCCTCCTTCAGCGTACCCAGCGCCAGCCGCGTCGGCGGCAGCAGGCAAAACATGATCGCAACGCCGCGCAAGACTTGTGGCCAGAACATCTCGTCGAAATCGGCGACGCCGCTCTGCATCGCGCTGCAGCCAAGTCCGAGTGCAAACAGAGCGAACCCCGCCGCCGATAACCAGCGTGGATCAAACCTGCTTTCCAGGCTGCCAGCGATCGGCGCAGTCGCCAGTTGCCCAGCACCGGTGACAAGCATGATGGTGCCGATTTCGAAAGCGTCATGATGCCGAACATAGGCGAGGAAAATCGGCATCAGATAGACCGAACCGAACAATCCGACACCGAGGCAGAAACTCAACGCGCAGCCGATCGCGAACGAGGGGATTTTCAAGGTCGACAACTCGACGACGGGATGCGACGCCTTTAGCGTTCTCAATGCAAAGAGCGTTGCCGCGACGGCACTCAGCAAGAACAACAGGGAACAGAGCGGAGAAAGCCAGCCATCCTGCGGCGCCTGCTTCAGGCCGATCTCCAGGCTCGCCAGCGCAATCGCCATCAGCGCGAGAGAAATTCCGTCGAGCGTGGCCAGATCGGCAAAACGAGGTTGCGCGCGAGGCAGCAGGAAGGGTGTGGTGGCAGCTGCAAGGACGCCGGGGGCGACGTTGATCAGAAACAGCCAGTGCCAGGAATAGGTCTCGGTGATCCAGCCGCCGACCGCCGGCCCGACGGTGGGTGCCAGCACGGCCATGACTCCGGCCATCGTTGTCGCAACGGGATGTAGTCGGATTGGAAACAGCAGGAACACGGCGGAAAATACCGCCGGGATCAGCGTGCCCCCGGCAAGTCCCTGAAGCACGCGGAAGCCGACAAGAGTGGCAAAATCACCGCTGAATGCACAGCCGATCGAGGCGAGGGTAAAGAGGCTGATCGCCGTTACGAACAACCACCGCAACGTCAGCCCCCGTGTCAGCCACCCGGTCAGCGGAATTGCGATGATCTCGGCGATCAGATACGCCGTTTGAATCCAGCTCATCGCGTCCCGCGATATCGCCAGCGCGTCCTGAATCGCGGGCAGCGAAGTCGCGACGACCTGAATATCGAGGATCGCCATGAACATGCCGAGGCACATCAGCGCGAAGCCCGACCATGTGGCAATTCGGGCCTCACCCGGCTTGGCAGCCAGTTCACTCATTCTGCGCTACGCGGTATCGTGTTACGCGACGCGGCGAGGGCGCGGTTTTCGGCGCGTATGCGGATCGCGAGAACCGCCGTATTGAGGAGCGTGAATATGGCGGCCAGCCGCGGAAGGCCCAGAACCAGTGGAAGCACGACAATCTCGCCGACCACGACGGCATAGTTGGGATGCGACAGAAACCGAAAGGGTCCCGACCGCACCAGGGGTTTTGCGGGCAGTACAATGATCCGCGTCGTCCATCGCGGGCCGAGCGTCCACATCACCCAGAAGCGAAAGCCCTGCAAGACGAAGTAGCACAGCAAGGCGGCGATGTTCACCGGTTGATCGCGCCCGAACGCCCACAGCGATATCAGCCATGCCGCATGCACCGCGATGATCAGCGGATAATGCCCGGCGGCCACCTCGACGGCGTCGCGGGCCATCAGCTTGCTTGTGTTGGCGTGGGAAATGACAAGTTCTGCGGCGCGCTGCAGCGTAACGATACCGAGAATGAGTTCGGCCGCGGTCACGCGGCGTGCCGCAGCGCGACGCAGCTTGCGGTGAAGCCGGGTCCGAGCGCAGTCACCAGCGAGCGTGCCGGCAGGCCCCTGGCGCGGACCTGTTCAAGTACGAACAGGACGGTGGCTGAGGACATGTTGCCATAGTCGGCGATCACCTGCCGTTCGCAGTCGAGCGTACCCTGACCGAGTGCAAGTGCGGTCTCCAGCGCACTGACGACCTTGGCGCCGCCGGGATGGCAGATGAACCGGTCGATGTCCGCCAACGTCAGCTGCATGTTCGCGAGAATCCGCACCACGGCGGAATTGAGATTCGCGGCGATGAAATCGGGGATGGTACGGCGGAAGATGACGCCAAACCCTTCCGGATCGATACTCCAGCCCATGATGTCGAGCGTATCGGGCCAAAGGTGTTCGCCGGCACTCTCGATCTGTGTAGCGCCGCCATCACCCGCGCACAATATCATTGCCGCCGCGCCGTCGCCGAACAGGCTGAGGGCAACAATGTTGGCCTTGGTCAGCTGGTCGTGGCGAACTGCAAGTGAGCAGAGTTCGATCGTCACCAGCAGCACGTTGGTACCTGGCCGCGCCTGAGCCAGGCGTGACGCGACCGACAGACCCGAGGCTCCGCCCGCGCAGCCGAGACCAAACACCGGCACCCGCGCCACGTCGGATCGGAAACCCATGCGGCGGGCAACGCGCGCTTCGAGACTCGGCGTTGCGATTCCGGTGGAGCATACGGTTACGACGGTATCGATATCGCCGCCGGTGAGGCCTGCATTTGCCAGCGCTTTCGCGGCGACGTCGATGAACAGCGCCTCGGCGCCTTCGAGAAAGGCCGCGGTGCGTTCCGGCCAGCCGCGCGGTTCGAGATACCAGTCGAACGGCTTGACGCCGTGACGCTTGATAATCCCGGTATTCGAAAAAATGCTTGAGAATCTTTCGAACTCTGGAAAGCGGGCTCCGAATTCGTCCCACGCTGCGGCCAGAACATCTTTCTGCAAAAATACATTTGGAGGGACCGATGTCGCCAGGGAGACCAGGGCAGCCGTGGGCATCGCGAGATATCTCCTGCCGCTTGCGTCATGATAGAAACCATCGACCGGGATGGTTTATTTCGGGCCTGACGCGAAATCATTTGGCCGAACGGGTCACTTAAATGTGAAACTCGCGGCCCAACGTATCGAAGCGATTTTATCGGCGACGACGATGCGCGACGGAGACACGGCTTTCAGGCGAGCGACATCCGCCACCGTATGATCCATCGGCGAAATCACGCGGGGCTGATGGGAAGGCCTTGCGACTCAGCTAGAGATCGATCCAGAACAAGTCTGTCATCTCATTCATGCTTTGCCTGATGAGGTCGGGGTGCTCGCGGCTGCGAATCCCCAGGTGTGCGGATGCGATCGAGCACAGCAAAAATCTTGCACAGGACTTCAGGCCACGAACACCTCGCAAAGACCGCGATCGTTCGATCTCTGTCATTGACGAATTCGATACCGAAGTTCATCGGGAACGAGTGTACGCAAATTTCCACCCTCCCGAACTTGGCCTTAGCAAGGTCGGTTGATCGTTCCACGCCGAAGCAAGCTGAAACGCGCGCTCGGATCAAAATCCGAGGGCGTGCTTTCGATGAACACGCGACGGGCGTGGAGGCGGGCTCCACCCTTCAACGCAAAGATATACTATTTCCCGCGGCCGTTGCCGGCGTCATTGTCCCTTAGGCTGGGCGGGTTGGGTAGAACGCCCTCGTTGGTGTGGGGCTTCGTTGCGGAGCCGGTGGTCGTGCCGGGCTTCATGTTGGACTTTGTGGCGTCCGCTCCGGCCTTGCCGTCGCTCGAGGCACCCGGAGCCGGCTGCGTTTGTGCCGATGCGATCGTCGTCGCTCCGAACAGCGCGGCGACCATGAGGGCTGAGATAACAAGCCTGGATCGCATGGCAATCTCCTCCTTGGGGATTATTATGAGGCAGTGAGAACTTGCCATGCCAATTTAGGCTCCCGGCGCGCAGCATTTTTTGGCGCGCGAGAACGACGCGTTGCGGGTCTTGCGATCGCAGAAACCTGCCTACCCTCGGATTAACTCCGAGGGTTCACCTTTGCAGAAGACGCGCCGTGCGAAGGGCAGGTCCACCCCTCGATGCGCACGGGCACTACTTGCTGTCGCTGTTCTTGGCAGCGCTATCGCCTTTGCTGGAGCGCGAGCTCATTCCGGTGGTCGTGCCGGATTTCATCCTGCTGTGCTTCACCTTGCCGGATTTCATTTTGGAATGGGTGGTCGTCGCGCCTGGCCCTACGTTGCCTTCGCTCGACGCGCCGGGAGCCGGCTGGGTTTGTGCCGATGCGATCGCCGTCGCGCCCAACAATGAGGCGACCGCGAGGGCCGAGATAGCAAGCTTGGATCGCATGAGGAATCTCCTGCTCTGGATGAAAGGTACGGGGGTCAGAACTTGCGAGTAGGATTTGGGTTCCAGACCGCGCGCCGGTTTTTCGCGCGCGGACGAGGGGGCTATCCACCCCCTGCATGCGGTGGAACCCCGCGGCTGTAGATTGAATTGACTGAGGTGACGCCGAAGCAGTTCATGCCATCTCCTTAAGGAAATAAGGTCCGATCACGATGCCCAGAGAAAACGACCTGGAAGGTGTGCAAGATCAAGGCGGCAAACATGGCGGCCAAAAGGGCATGCCGAAACCTGAGCCAAGATCTGAGCCAAGACCTGAGCCGAGGGCTGGCAAAAGGCCCGGCCATGCTCCGGATCAAGGCATCGTGCGCGACCAGCTGGGACAGGAACAGCCGCGAGACAAAGAGCGCGCTCAGCGGGTTCACCAAACCGATACGATCCGGCGATGATGGCTCACGAGACCGTGCAATCAAAAACGGGTGGCTCGGGACCCTGATCGTTGACTGATCCTGCCGATGAATCTCGGTGCCGGACCGTCGACGACAACGAGACCGTCGAAAGCCTGCGACTGGTAACGGCCTTCCTTAGCCTTGCACCCGGACAACGGCTTGAAGTCGTCGAACAGGTCGAGCGTCTCGCGACCGACCCCGAAGCGGTTTCCGACCACCCGTTGCCCTGACAAGAGTTAGTTGGCTACTTTCAGTTTACTCTTCGTCGAAGCCGCGCGCGAAAGCCGCAATGCGCTGAACCGAGGCGCCATTCTAGCGTCGCATTGATCTGGCTCAGTCAACCGAATCGTCAATTGGGCATGCTGTTCCCATGAAAATATCAGACTTTAACTGCCCGTCATGCGGGTCGTCTTATGAGGTCGCCGAGTCAACGTCGGCGCAAGGTAGTCCAGGCCGGGCCGAATGTGTGGTCTGCGGCGGGCTATTGGAATCATGGCAAGAGCCCAAGATGAAAGCCTATCGGTTGGTTTTAGCTCCGGAACATAAATACCCGCACATTCCCGCCCCGCCGTCTCCGATCCGTTCGATCATCGCCTGATTTCGAGACGACCCCCAGCCGACAAGGATCGATGCTCCGGCCGGAAGCCTGAAAACAGCCCCAAATGCCGTGCGTGGGAGGTGGCTGCCCACTGCCGGCGTGTGATCGGGCTTACCGATAAGACCGCCCAGAGAGATCGATAAATATTCCAAACCGGCCGATAAATATCGGGCCTTGCCGCGCCAAACACTGCAAAGACGTCGTTCTGGAAGTGTGGTAACTCTCCGTCGAAATGGGAGGGTGGCGTCATGATTGAACCAAAACTGGAAGTCCCGGCCGAACTGCGCGATTTGGCGGAAAAAACCATCGACCAGGCGGAAAAGGCGTTCGGGATGTTTTTTGATGCTGCGGGAAAATCGATCGCGTCGGTCCCGAATCCGGGGTCGGAGATTTCCAAGCAGGCCTTGTCCTTTACCGAACAGAACATGAAGGCGGCATTCGAGCATGCGCGAAAATTGGTTTACGCCACCGATCTTCAGGAAGCCATGCGGATTCAGTCGGAATTCTTGAAGAGTCAATTTACCAACGCCGGCGAACATATGAGACAGATTACCGGCGGGGCGATGTCTGCCACGAAGGATGCGTCGAAAGGCAAATTCTAGCATAAGCGCATTGCCGCAACCGCAATCGAGCCGCATCAATTGGGCGCGTCGTTAGACGTGTGTGCATCAAGAACTCTTTGCCCACAAAATAGTCTTGCATGGGTTTACGCCGTGCATTTCAATTGCTCGGCAGGTCCATGACGGGCCACCGGGTGAAGCTTCTCGCCGTCTGTCATCCTTTCTGCTGATCCCTGTCGGCGATAACCGGCAGGGATTTGCATTTTGGGGTGTTCTACATTTTGGGGTGTTCTACATGGACTGGAGCCGGTATGAGCGATGGGCTGGGAGCCGGTATGAGCGGCGATACTGGCCGCCTCGTCCCGGTTCAGCGGAAAATTCGCCTTCGGGCGGCCTTCGGCAACCTCAGGTCGCCCCGTCACGTCAGGGTCAAGGAGCCGGTGCGCCGGCGTTGGTCACGATGGGATTGTCAGTGTCCGCCGGCGCCAGTTCGCTGGCACTGCCATCGCCCAGAAATTGATCGAGGGTCGCCTGGATCTTCTGTTTGACGGAATCAGGACCGCGATCGCTCATATCGGTATGCTGGAATTTCGTCTTGATGATATCGATACCCTCCGCCTTGGCGGTCGGCAGAACGCCGGCATCGGTCTTGAAATTCGGGTCGCTCGATCGGAACGACAGGATCTT
This sequence comes from Bradyrhizobium sp., assembly GCA_028290165.1. Next base: position 9,075 of record JAQGKJ010000749.1, read on the forward strand.
CACCTTGTCGCGCACAAACGGGACACGCAAATTATCGAGTGTGATCACCTTCGATACCAGTTCTGGATGCTGTTTGGCGCAGAACATGGCAATGTCACCGCCGTTCGAATGTCCGACCAGCGTCAGGTGACCGTAGTCGGCGTTCGGCTGTAATTTTTTCAGTTGCCCAAGCACAAACAGAATATTTGCTTCGCCGCGCTCATAGACCCCCCGCCGACCGACATAGGGCAAGCCGACCTTGGTCATCAGTGGCGGATCGGTTGGGAGATCCTGCTGAATGCTCGCTACCAGATAGCCTCTTGCCGCGAGCACGTTGGCAAGGAACGAATACTCGGTGTTCTTGACGGTATTGCCGTTGCTGATGATCGCGACCGGAAGCTTCCAAAAGCCGTCATTGGCCTTCATCTCATAGTCCCGGCGCACGGCAAGGTCGACGGCGACGGGTCGCTGCCGCGCGGCATCGACGAAGTTCAGTGTCTCGTGTCGAATGCCCCATTTGCTTACGGCAAAATATATGCCGCCTGCGAGAGCGCAGACGCACGCCAAAACCGCTATTCCCCGTTTCATTGCTTCCTTCCCCGATCACTTTTGATTCAAAGATAATGTGAAAACGCGGTCAGGATGAGGCCGGCGCCGCCCGGGCAAGATTAAATTTGGGAAAGTTTGCTCCGCAGCAACGATGCGCGGAAATGATTTTGTCGCGTTCCGGCGTGTTTCAGCACGAGGTGAGGGCATAAGCCGGAACTGCCGGCAACCCGTGCGCTCTCGCTAGCGCTTTCGGTGCGATGCGGTCTGGAGCACGGCACGCGTGAAGTAGTCCCTCGCCACCGCGTCCAGTGCCGCCGAGATCAACTCATCGGATTCGGTCACGCGCCCCCTTTTCTCGGCCTCGAGCCGTTCGGCCTCCTGAATATATTCAATTGCAAGTTCGCGCAGCCGCCCGAACTCGACATCGTCGGGAATGGGATAGATCGTCGCCAGTAAATCTCTGGCGCGCGCGCGTGCGCGGTCGCTTCTCATGCCAACCATGAGCGCCTCCTCAAATTGTCTGCATCCCCTGCTCGAAAAGTGCCGCGCCTTCGGCCGAAACCCAGCCCGCAACCAAATCGCCAGACATGACACTTCTAGCCTAAGTATTTTGGCAATGTCGGGTTCCGGACAAAATGCCTTATTTTTTTAGATTTGGCGGGTTCCGCCCGGGGGAACTTTCGATTTCGGGCCGAGCCATCGTCGCGGTTCAACACGGCCGGGTCGATCTTTGCATGATCATGGCGACAACCGCGTCCAGGATTCTGCTGACGGCAGTGCACCGGTAGGCCCAGCGCTCATCGGGGTCCGGCGGATTGACCACCATGGTCGCGTTGGCTTCGAACAACAATAGCTCGCCGTCGCGACCAAGCCCAAAATCGATCCCCGCATAGTCGAGGCTGAGCAGGTCCCGTATCTGTTCAAGCGCCGCGACTGCTCTGTCTCCGAGCGCTGCCCTCATATCGCCGAGAAAACCTGCTTCCTCCAGCCGATGGTCCGGTTCGTCGGCCATGTCGGAGGTGAAATAATGCACCTTCCATTCCCGGGATATCGCAAGATGCAATGGATAGATCTCTCCGCCGATCATCATCACCCGGTATTTTCGCGCGTTGCCGTCCTTGCCGCGGGCGTCGAGATACTCGATCACCAGGAGATCGTTCCCGGGAAGGCCGGCCGCGGCCGCGGACAATCCGGCTGCCTGTTCAACGAGGATGAAGTTGCGCCCGGTGTGATAGCCGGGCGAGCGCAGCAGCAGCGGAAACGTGAACCGGTGGTTCGCGACTAGGGTAGCACCGTCGGGGCCTGCAAGGACGTCGCGGGCCATGGCGATGGTTCGCGGGGTGACTACGCCCGGCACGGTGCGCAGCCGACTGGCATTGCCGATACGACCCGTCTTCATCACTGCGCAGGGGTCGTTGATAACCGGTGCACTGGTCCGCGTCACCAAACGGGCGGCGGCCTCCAGCGCGGGTTCACAGAGATCCGCATCCCCGATGGCGTTGAAGATCAGTTGGTGCGGCGGCAGCGGGATCGACGGATCGAGATAGTCTGCGACAACCACCGACGTCAGAAAGACGCAGTCGTCCAGGAACGACGCGGTCGGGATGTTGCCGCCGCCCGACGAGACCAGCTGCAGCAGGGCCACCGGCGGCTTGGTACCGCGATACGGCAGGCTTGAGATAGCATTGTCGCGAAAGCCCTTCCGGAAATGATGCCGGGCACCGGCGCGATCGCCGAGATCCGAGAGCACGGCGCCGAGTCCTTGATGCGCCGGAGCGTAATCCGGATCGATCGTTAAGGCTTTTTGATAATGCTCGCGGGCTTCTGCGTGCTTGTCGGCGCGAGGCAGCAGATTGGCCAGGTTTACGTGCCCCATCGGATTTAACGGGTGGTGGGTGACGGCCTCTGAATAGACGCGACAGGCGGCGTCGATCGCGCCCATATTCGTCAGCAGGGTCCCGAATTCGTTAAGCGCGCTGAAATTTGCGGGTGTCCTTCGCAAGATGTCGATGAAAGCCTGCTGGGCGTCTTGCCGCCGATTGAGGGCGCCGAGGAGCACCGCGCGCTCGATTTCGATATCGATATTGTCGTTCTCGATGCGTCGACCCGCGAGCAGATTTTCAATCTGCCGCAGTCTCGATTCCTGCGCCAACCGGGGGGCCCAGTCGCGCTTGCTGGTGGCAACGTCAGGCACAAGAGCCGCGTTCTGTTTCAGTTCGGCCGCGATAGGCGCCGGGCCGACGTCGGAGGTTTTTCAATCACGCAATTATCGGCTGATTCGTCCAGCGCATCCCAATTCACCGGCGGAATATTATTCCAAACCAACGCGTAGTCGGCCCATTCGTCCTTCGTATCAAGTCGGGCATTCGCAGACATGTTGCGAAGACTAGCGCTCGCGGGCACCCCTGAACGGCGTCGCTTTAGCTAGGGTCCTTCAAGCCATGACGCTGCTCCAGTTCCTGCGCCAGCAGCATCACCTTCAGGGTGTCTTCGCTAAGCGGCCCGGCAGGTGAGCGCGGATTCCTTTCCAGCCCCTCGATCGGAGGGAAGCTCTCCAGACGCGTGTTCCCAGCCAGAGCCGATCGCGTTGGTCCGAGTGGTTGATAGGTCTCCTCAACGTCACCGCTATCTTCAATTCGGTCGGCAGATCGTGCCTGGATACGGCTCTTTCGATTTTCTATCTTCCTGGGCTTCGGCTGCGGAACATAGACGATCGGCGGCAGCATGTGATGTCGCGACATGATTCACTCCCATTGTCCCAACTGACACAAAAGCAAATCCCAAGGGAGAGAAAGGCAAGTCTTAGGCCAGGAAATTTCAGTTATAAATCAATGCACATTTTACGCGGGGGATGTCGGCCCCGGCAGGAATTGCCCGGTCGTCACTGAGCGCCACCGCGGTCGGGTTAGAGCGTGCGACAAGAAGCTTGGCGCAACGGCAATTTGATTCGTCGGGAGCCAAACACGGGCCAACTCGATCTTCGTGTTGCACAAAAAAGCCCCGAACCACGCCGGTGCTTGAATTGCCGGAGTCTTGGGAGAAATCACCGGCTGCCCGGGACCGGGAAGGCAGCCTAACCGCAGCTTTCTATCGCGACTACATGCGATTGCCCTGAGCCGTGGAGTTCGGCGCCTTTTGGTCGCTCTTGCGCGTGTCCTGCTTGTTGGCTTCGTGATGGCCTATAATGCATCCGGCAACAGCGCCGACCTTGCCGTGCCCTGCCAGATGACCCGCGACACCGCCAACGATGGCGCCCTTGATGCAGCCCTTCGCCCCGGCGGCAGCGGGAGCAAACGCGAGGCCCAAAATAGCGGAGCAAACGATCAGCGGCTTCATGGCGGCTCTCCAAACAAAACAATCGCGGCAACAATCGAGGCCGCGGTGATTGGTTCCGGAAACGTTGTGGCGGGATCGCGCTGATGATTTCAGGATCAATCTAGCGCCGCCGCGCAAGCGCCACGCCGAACAAGAAGGCGACCAGCAAGCTCGTCAGCGGCGCCTCCCGTGTGATGGCGCTGATGGTCGAAAGCGGCTTGCCCGGCTGTCGCGCGGTGCCAATGGCGCGGCTCAGCCGGTCGATCGCGGCCTGCAGCGCAGCCGAGACTTCCGCGATCGTGCGCGACACGTCGGTTGCGGTATCGATAGCGCGTTCCGACACGCCGGGCTGCGGTGTTGGCCGGGGTGTTTCGATGTCCACGATTCCAGGCTCTCAGGGCTTCACTGAAGCGCGATGAGGCCGCCACCTTTGGCTATCCGCGCGTGCGCTCGTTTTGAACAGCGGGTCACAAGACCTTTGGCTATCCGCGACAGGCGCCGTCTTG
>JAQGKJ010000196.1 GCA_028290165.1 Bradyrhizobium sp.
ATTTTCTTATCAAGATACCTCATTAATACGAATTGACCTGATCGGCAACCCTTCCTAGCTTGGCGGCCCTTGTCCCCATGGAGAGAGCCGAGGAGCAAAAATCCGAGCAAAAATCCGATTCTGACGACGTCGTCGGGGCGCCAGTCGCCGATAACCAGAATTCCATCACCGCGGGACCGCTGGGGCCGGTCCTGATGCAGGACTTTCATCTCCTCGAGAAGCTCGCGCACCAGAACCGCGAGCGCATCCCGGAGCGCACCGTTCATGCCAAGGGCTCGGCCGCCTACGGCACGCTGACGGTCACCAACGATATCTCCAAATATACGCGAGCCACCGCACTTTCGAAGGTCGGCAAGAAGACCGAGGCCTTCCTGCGTTTCTCCACCGTCGCCGGCGAGCGTGGCGCGGCCGACGCTGAGCGCGACGTGCGCGGCTTTGCGCTGCGTTTCTACACCGAGGAAGTCAACTGGGACATCGTCGGCAACAACACGCCGGTGTTTTTTGTGCGCGATCCCCTGAAATTCCCCGACTTCATCCACACCCAAAAACGCCACCCGAAGACCAACATGCGCTCGCCGACCGCGATGTGGGATTTCTGGTCGCTGTCGCCGGAAAGCCTGCACCAGGTCACCATCCTGATGTCGGATCGCGGCCTGCCGCAGAGCTATCGCAACGTCGACGGTTTCGGCTCGCACACTTATTCGTTCATCAACGCCAAGAATGAGCGTCACTGGGTCAAGTTCCACTTCAAGACCATGCAGGGCATCAAGAACTGGACCAATGCCGAAGCAGCCCAGCGGGTCGCCCATGACCGCGAGACCCATCAGCGCGATCTGTTCGAATCAATCGGGCGCGGCGATTTCCCGAAGTGGAAATTCTCCGTGCAGATCATGCCTGAGAGCGACGTCGGCAAGCACTGGTACAACCCGTTCGACCTCACCAAGGTATGGCCGCACGCGGACTATCCGCTGATCGAGGTCGGCGTTCTCGAATTGAACCGCAATCCCGAAAACTATTTCGCCGAGGTCGAGCAGGCCGCGCTGACGCCGGCCAATGCGGTGCCCGGCGTCGGCCATTCGCCGGACAAGATGCTGCAGGCCAGAATCTTTTCTTACGCGGATGCGCACCGCTACCGCGTCGGCGTCAACGCCGAACAGCTCCCGGTCAACAAGCCGCGCTGCCCGGTGCACACCTATCATGCCGACGGCACGATGCGGCTTGCCGGCCATTCCAATCCGGACGCCTATTATGAGCCCAATTCGATGGGCGGTCCGGCCGAGGACGTCAGCGTCAAAGAGCCGCCGCTGCCGATCTCGGGCAACGCCGACCGCTACAACCATCGCGACGGCAACGACGATTACCGTCAGGTCGGCGACCTGTTCCGGCTGATGAGCGCGGACCAGAAAGAGCAGTTGTTCCACAACATCAAGGCCGCGATGGAGGGCGTGCCGATCGAGATCGTCAAGCGCCAGGTGACGCATTTCTATCGCGCCGATCCGGATTACGGCATCGGTGTCGCCACCCGGATGGGACTGAGCGCCAGCGATCTGCCCGCCGCGCAGGCGGCGGAGTGAGTACAGTCGCGTTTTCGAGCGAAGTGGATTCCGGTTCGCGTGAAGAAATCACGTCAAACCAAAGGATAGAGCTTCGGTTCTGATTCCATCAGAACCGAAGCGGCTGCAGCAACAACTTCAACCGATAAGGAATTGTGCACCATGGCCGTACCCCAACGCGCTCCGCTCTCCAAAAGTGCGAATGTCGTCGATGAGATGTTCACGGAAGCCAAGATCGACGCGCTCAACAGCAAGCTGATCGAGCGCGGCATTTCCGCCGACCAGGTGATCGCGATCCTGCCCGTGGAGGGCCAGATCATGGCCAATCCGACGCCACCGCAGTTCCGGGTGCTTTACCGGACGGCGTGATCGAAACGGTGTCGTCGTCGACCTGACCCGTGGGACGACGACGGCGCGCCGCCTCACTCGATCACCTCGTCGGCGCGAGTGAGCAGCGCGGGTGGGACGTCGATGCCGATCGCCTTGGCGGTCTTGAGGTTGAAAACCAGCTCGAATGGGTCGGCTGCTCGACCGGAATGTCGCCCGGCTTCGCGCCGCGCAGAATCCTATCGACATGGTCGGCGGCGCGCCGGAACAGGTCGCAGCGTGATGAATTCGCGGCGTTCCATCCTCGGCAATTCCCGCGCACGTGTTGGTCGCTCAGGCCCTGAAGCGCAAAGCTAGCATGGCGGCGGGATGTTGCAGGCCGAAAACTTAGCGAACATCCTTTCGAACGCGCTCCGCGGCCGGTTCGATGGCGCCGCCATGACGGCGCCGAATGGTCCAGGTGGCGAGCGCGACGATCAGCGCGGCGCCGATCACGGCCAGCATCCAGATATGCCTGGCGATCCCGGCATGATGCGGCAGTCCGGCATATTGGTGCAACGCGGATACCGCGACCACGCCCGGCAGCACATGCGCGGGCGCCCACAGCAGCACCGCCGGGATGTTGACGGCGAAAAACCGCAGCGGCGGCATGCCCAGTGCGCCGGCCGTGATCGGCACGAAGGCCCGGATCGGCGGCACGAAGCGCGCGAAGAACACCGCCAGCGCCCCCCAGCGATGAAAGAATGCCTCGCTTTGCGCAATCAGGCGCGGATAATTCGACAGCGGCCAGCTGCTCAGGATCTCGCGCTGGGCGCGATGTCCGATCCAGAACGCCGATCCGTCGCCGAGCAGGGCTCCAGCGGTCGCGGCCGCCAGCACCCATTCGAGCTTCAATTCGCCGCCGGGGACCAGCGCGCTCAGCGCCAGGATGATGGTCGAGCCGGGAATCACCGAGCCGACGACCGGAACGGCCTCCAGCAGGGCGGCGAGGAATAGCGTCAGATAGGCAAGCCACGCATTTGCCGAAACGAACGCAATCAATTGATCGATGAATGAAGTCACAAAGTTCCTGTGCTGGCGTTGCGTCCGGGTCAGGCGGAGACCTAACATAAACTCGTGGCCGGTGGGGTGGTTCAGACCGGGCCGGAGCGCGCACTGCAAGATGTCGCGCACTGCAAGATGTAATGGCGAATTCCGGATTTGGGACTGCGGCCGAAAGTACCATCAAGAGCCGCCAGCGCCCAACCGGTTGCCTAAATTGTCCTCGTGAAAGTTCGGCGTGATTCGCAGGGCAGCCTTCCAAAAACCGCGACCAGCCCCTATCTTGATGATAACGCAACGGAACTTTGATTGAGCCGTGGGCTTCTGCCAACCGTTGCTCTCTGATAGGTTCCGATAAGCACCTATCCGCAGCCATATTCGTAAAATCTGGTTTCGGGAGCGCCCGGGACCTCGGAGGATTGATGACGACCGCCGCCACGACCAAAGTGCATGAATCTGCCGGGGCAGTGCCCGCCGGTTTGCCTGACATGAAGGTGTCGGTGCGGCAGGTATTCGGTATCGACAGCGACCTCGAGGTGCCGGCCTATTCCGAGGTCGATCCGCTCGTGCCGGATATCGACTCGGATTACCGCTTCGACCGCGCCACCACGCTTGCCATTCTCGCCGGCTTTGCCAAGAACCGCCGCGTCATGGTCACGGGCTATCACGGCACCGGCAAGTCGACCCATATCGAGCAGGTCGCGGCCCGCCTCAACTGGCCCTGCGTGCGCGTCAATCTCGATAGCCATGTCAGCCGTATCGATCTCG
>JAQGKJ010000775.1 GCA_028290165.1 Bradyrhizobium sp.
TCCTGTCGCGCCAAACCACCACCGAAGGCATCGTGCTTTTGTGCCTGTCGGCCGCCGCCGTGGTGGCGATCGTGGCGTTGTACTGGAACAAAAAAGCATGGTTCCATCTCTGGACCACCGAGACCGATGTCACCAACCTGCGCGTCCACCACAAGACCGGCTTCATCAAGCGGCGCACTTTCGAGATGAGTCTGGACAAGGTAGAGAGCGTCGACGTCAACCAGAGCATTCTCGGCCGCATGCTCAACTACGGCAACGTTACGGTGCGGGGCGTCGGCGAGGGCGCCGAGACCATCGACACCATCGCGTCGCCGCTCGACTTCCGCAATCACATCACCGCGCGATAGGCGCGGCGGGCAAACCATGGCCATGCAACGAAACGCTTCTGCGAATCTCTCCGATGTATCGGGAAGCACCGTCGACCCCGCCGAGGTCGCGAAATTCTCAAAACTGTCGGACGAATGGTGGGACCCCAACGGCCGGATGGCGCCGTTGCATAAGATCAATCCGCTGCGGCTGACCTATATCCGCGATGCCGCCGCCCGCAAGTTCGAGCGCAACGTCAAAAGCCTGAATTGCCTCTCCGGCCTGCGCGTCCTCGACATCGGCTGTGGCGCCGGCCTGTTATGCGAGCCGTTCACCCGGCTCGGCGCCCAGGTCATCGGCGTCGATCCTTCCGCCAGCAACATCGCGGCCGCCCGGCTGCATGCCGACAAGGGGCATCTGGCGATCGACTATCGCTGCACCACCGTGGAGGAGATGGACGGCCGCGAGCGCTTCGACATCGTGCTGGCGATGGAGGTGATCGAGCACGTCAGTGACGCCAGCATGTTCCTCAACCACTGCGCCGCCAGGCTCAAGCCCGGCGGCATGATGGTGATCTCGACGCTGAACCGCAACTGGAAGAGTTTTGCACTCGCCATCGTCGGCGCGGAATATGTTCTGGGCTGGCTGCCGCGCGGCACTCACCAGTGGGACAAGTTCGTCACCCCGGACGAACTCGCCAATCATCTGGCGGCCAACAAGCTCGCCATCACCGACCAGGCCGGCGTGGTCTACAGCCCGTTCGCCGACCGCTGGAGCCTCTCCTCCGACATGGACGTGAACTACATGGTGGTCGCGGAGGGGGTGTAGTTCGCAGATTTCCCCTGGTTCCTCGTCGTCCCTGCGAAAGCAGGGAATCATTTCAGTTCGTCATTGCCGGGCTTGACCCGGCAATCCATCGCCCTTCAAAGATGATGGATACGCGGGTCAAGCCCGCGTATGACAACCGAATATCTTGCTACCGCTAACCCACGCCAACCGAATCCCCCCATGTTCTCCATCGCCACGCTCTGGATTCCCTTCACCATCACGGCTGCGCTCGGGCAGGTCGCGCGCAATGCGATGCAGCGGCAGTTGACGGGGCCGCTCGGTACCTGGGGCGCGACCAATATCCGCTTCCTGTTCGGCTTTCCGTTTTCGATTGTTTTCTTCGCCGTGGTGATGGCTGCGACCGGAGATCATCTGCCGTGGCCAACGGCGGCGTTCTGGCCGTGGCTGATGCTCGGCGCGCTCAGCCAGATCGTTGCCACCGGGCTGATGCTGCTTGCGATGAACGACCGCTCGTTCGTGGTGACGACGGCGTATCTGAAGACCGAGGCGATCCAGACCGCGATCTTCGGCTTTGTCTTTCTCGGCGATCACCTCACCGTCGTGAAGGTGATCGCGATCCTGATAGCCACCATCGGTGTCGTCATCACCGCGTTGCGGCCCGGCGGGGAAAAAAGCTTTGCCGAGTTGAAGCCGACGATCATCGGCCTGGTCGCCGCGGCCGCGTTTGCGCTGTCCGCGGTCGGTTTCCGCGGCGCCATCATCACGGTATCCGGCGTGTCGTTCGTGACGGCGGCGTCCTATACGCTGGTGTTCGGGCTGTTCGTGCAGACGCTGGTGCTGACGGTCTATCTGCTGGCGCGGGCGCCGCACGTACTCGGGAAAATCCTGGGCTTGTGGAAACCCTCGATGCTGGCGGGCTTCATGGGCGCGTTCGCCTCGCAGTTCTGGTTCCTCGCGTTCGCGCTGACCGCCGCCGCAAATGTGCGCACGCTGGCGCTGGTCGAGGTCTTATTTGCGCAAGCCGTGGCCTATTATTCGTTCAAGCAGCCGCTGTCGGCGCGCGAGCTTTCCGGCATCGCCCTGATCGTGGTCGGCGTCGCGCTATTGGTGGCGGCTTAGCCTACAGTCATTCCTGGGCGCGAGCGGAGCGAGTGAACCCGGAGATTCCGGACCGTCCCGGAATGATGCTGCCCGTCAATTCCTGTCGTCCGGCAGCACCGGCAGCGGCGAGACCTCGACGCCTTCCTCGATCAAGGCGCGCGCTTCGTCCGGCGACGCCTCGCCGTAGATCGGGCGATGCTCGATATCGCCGTAATGCATCTTGCGCGCTTCATTGGGAAAGCGCTCGCCGACATTGTCGGCGTTCTTGACGATATGATCGCGCAATTCCTTGAGCTTGGCGCGCAGCTCGCGCTCCTGTGCCATCAAAAGCGGGGTCGACGTGGGGGCTGCGACTTCCGGCGCCGGCGTGGCGGCAGGCGCGGGTGCCTCCGCGCTATCGCGAACCCTCGTGCTGACGATCTGCGGCGCCATGATCGCCCTCTCGACCTTGGCCGAGCCGCAGACAGGACAGTTCACCAGCTTGCGCTTTTCCTGGGCTTCGTAGGCGGAAGAAGATTGAAACCAGCTTTCGAACGCATGGCCACGCTCGCAGCGGAGCGAATACCGGATCATGCCGATCCCCGCACCACGTGCAGATGTTCGGGGCCGGCCTTGGGATCGGCGACGCTGAAACGCCTGCCGTGCTGCAGCGACGGCACGGTTTTCCGCGCAGTCTCGACCTTGGAAGGATCGATCTCGGCCATGAAAACGCCGGTCTCAACGCCGCCGCCCTCGGCGAGCACCGTGCCCCAGGGGTCGACGATCAGCGAGTGGCCATAGCTCTCGCGCTTGCTCTCGTGCGTTCCGGCCTGGGCGGCGGCGAACACGAAGCAGCCGTTCTCGATGGCGCGGGCGCGCAACAGCGTGTGCCAATGCGCGTCCCCGGTCCTTACGGTGAAGGCGGAGGGCACGGTGAGGAACGAGGCGCCGCTTTCGGCAAGCGCCCGATACAGCGACGGAAAGCGCACGTCGTAGCAGATGGTCAGACCGATACGGCCCCAGGGCAGGTCCGATATCACGGCGGTCTCGCCCGGCTGATAATTGGCGGACTCGCGATAACTCTCACCGCCGGGCAGGTCGATGTCGAACATATGGATCTTGTCGTAGCTTGCGATCACGAGGCCATCGGGCCCGATCAGGAACGAGCGGTTGACCGCCCGTTCCGGCGACGCGCGCAGCGCCAGCGAACCGATATGGAGATGGATTTTCAGTTCCGCCGCGAGCGCGCGATAGGCTTTCAGCGAAAGGTCGTCCTCTTCCGTCGCAAGATGCTCGAACATCGCCTTGCGATTGGCCTGAATCATGTTGCTCACCTCGGGGGTGAGCACATAGTCCGCGCCCTGGGCTGCGGCTTGCCGGATCAATTTGGTGCCCTGTTCGAGATTAGGCTCCGGCAACAATCCGGTGCACATCTGCACCATAGCGGCGGTGAAGGTAAGATCAGTGCTCATGAACTGGCCTCTTCACCCGCAAGCAGCGAATCGAGCTTGCCCTCGCGGTCCAGCGCGTAAAGTTCATCGCACCCGCCGACATGGAGCTCGCCGATGAAAATCTGCGGAAAGCTCGAGCCGGCGCCGGCGCGATCCCACATCTGCTGCCGAAGCGCGGGGTCAATGGCGACGTCGTATTCGGTGAACACGGCTTTTTTGCGCGTCAGCAGCGACTTGGCGGCGCTGCAATAGCCGCAGCCCGGACGGGTGTAGATTTCGATGGCAGCAGTCATGTCGCGCTCGGCTTTAGGGAAGCAGTATTGCCCGATTATATGGGAGCTTTGTGGGTGTCCACAACCCGGGCGAACACCAGCACGTCGACGGAAGCGGCCTTGGCGCGCAACAGCGCCCGCGCGCAGGCGTCCACCGTGGCGCCGGAGGTCAGGACATCGTCGACCAGGACCACGCGGCGGCCCTGAATCTCGGACTGTCTGTGAGAGGCGACCTTGAACGCGCCCTGGACGTTGCTCGCGCGCTCTGACCGGGACAGGCCGATCTGCTGCTGGGTCGGCCGGACCCGCCGCAGCGCTTCCGGTGTCAGCCTTACGCCGCTCTGCTGCTCGATGACCCGCGCCAGCGCGCCGGACTGGTTGTAGCGGCGGCTCCAGCCGCGGCGCCAGTGCAGCGGCACCGGCACCAGCACGTCGGCCTCGCCGAGCAGCTCGCGCCCGGCCCGTGCCATCCAGCGGCCCATCGCGGGGGCGAGATCCGTGCCGTCCTGGTATTTCAGCGCATGCACCAGCGTGCGCGCGACGTCGTCATAGCGCACCGCGGCGCGGGCGCGTTGATAGGCGGGCGGATTGGC
>JAQGKJ010000778.1 GCA_028290165.1 Bradyrhizobium sp.
TGACGGAGAGACGATAAGCCCTACGGCGTCAACACCGCGCGCCCGACCAGACGGCCCTTCTGCAGATCGACCAGCGCCTCGTTGGCCTTTGCGAGCGGCATCGGCGTCACCGGTATCGGAGCGATCTTCTTCGCGCGCACCAGATCGAGCAGCTCTTGCGTCTCCCTGAGATTGCCGACATAGCTGCCCTGGATGGTGATGGCCTTGATCGGGATCAGCGGCAGCGCCCATGGCGCGCCGCCGCCGAACAGGCCGACGATCACGAGCTTGCCGCCCTTGGTCAGGCAATCAAAACCGAGTTGCGTGGTCTTGGCGTTGCCGACGAGATCGATCACCGCGCGGATCGGCCCGCCGGCCTTCCTCGCGAGTTGCTCCAGTGCGTCGGGCGCGCCGCCGTCGACGGTCGCGAGCGCGCCGGCCTTTTCCGCGGCTTCACGCTTGCGCGCATCGATATCGACGACGATGGCGCCCCTGCCGCCCATCGCCTGCAACAGCGACAGCGCCATCAGGCCAAGACCGCCGGCGCCGAAAATGACGATCGGCGTGTTGAAATCCGCCTCGACCTTCTTCAGCGCGCTGTAGGTGGTGACGCCGGAGCACGCGTAAGGAGCGGCGGTCACGGGATCGAGCCCCTTCAGATTCAAAAGATACTTCGGATGCGGCACCGTCATATGATCGGCATATCCGCCGTCGCAGTAAACGCCGAGCGAGTTTGGCTTCAGGCACATGTTCTCTTCGCCGGCCAGACACGTCTCGCATTTGCCGCAGCCGAGCCAGGGATACACCAGCGCGATGTCGCCGACCCTGAGATCGCCCTTGTAATCAGCCTTGGCGTCCGGCCCGAACGCCAGCACTTCGCCGACGGTCTCATGGCCCATCGTTCGCGGCAGCGACACGCCGCGGTCCCTGAGCGAGAGCGGTTTCCGGCCATGGCCGAGATCGTAGCCGCCTTCCCAGATGTGCAGGTCGCTGTGGCAGACCCCGGCCGCCTTCACCTTGATCAGGACCTGCGTTCCCAACGGCTGCGGCGTCGGCTGATCCACTTCCTTCAGGGGCGCATTGAAATCGGCAACCTGGAAACTCTTCATCGCTTCTCTCCCGTCGATTATTCTTGCTCTTGTTCCTTGGCAGACATTGCCACGCACTCGCCTTCAGTTGCTAGACATTTAGCCGGCCGCGAAGCCTGCTATTTCATCTTCCGAAAGGCCGGTCTCTCGCAGATACGTCACGGTGTGCTCGCCCAGGGTCGCGATCCGCTTGCCCGCGGCGACAGTGGTTCCGGACATGCGGAAGGGCAGGTTCAGGACCTTGAAGGTGCCTCCACCGTCGCTCACCTCGGACAATGCGCCGCGATGGGCGATCTGCGGATCGCGCAATGCTTCGGATACCGTGCGATAGGCCGAACAGGGGACGCCGTGGTCATTCAACTCGGCGAGGCATTTTTCGGTCGTGAGCGTGCGCGACCATGTCTCGACGCCGTCCATCAGGTCCGCCCAGTTGTCGCGGCGCTCGGAATATTTCGTAAACCGCGGATCGGCAATCCACTCGGGATGACCGATGACCTTGATGAGATTCTGGAACGTTTTCTCGCTGGCGATGGCAAGCATCACGTATCCGTCGCCCGTTGCCACCGGCCCGAACATCGGCCGCGTGGTTTGCTTGACCGGAAATTGCGACCACTGCAATTCGTTCAAGGTCAGGCTGAGCATCGATTCCAGCATCGAGACGTCGATATGCTGGCCTTTTTGACTACCGTGACGCTGATACAGCGCGGCCGAGATGGCGCCGAACGCATAGACGCCGGTGAGAACGTCCGCGTGATAGATGCCGCAATAATCGGGCCGGGATCGTCCGGGCTGGTATGCGAGGTGCGCCATATCGTAACCGGAAGCCGCATGGATGACCGGCGCATAGGCCGGCAATTCGGCCGATGGCCCGGTCTGCCCGTAACCGGAGATCGAGCAATAGATCAGTTTCGGATTGCGTTCACACAGCGAGGCGTAGTCCAGCTTCAATCTTCGCATCACGCCGGGGCGAAAATTCTCGACGAGGATATCGGTGCTCTTGACGAGCCGGCGGATGATTTCGATTGCATCGGGCGATTTCAGATCGAGAACCAGGCTCTTCTTGCCGACATTGAGCTGGCCAAAGACGGTAGAGCAGCCGTTGCGGACCGGCGGGCGGGTTCGCATCGTCTCCCCTTCGTCCGCCTCGATCTTGATGACCTCGGCCCCCATGTCCGCAAGCATCCGCGCGCAATGCGGACCGGCAATCGTGGTCGAAAAGTCGAGCACGCGAAGGCCCTCATAGCTTTTTGTCGCAATCCCCTCGCCGTTCCCTGCTAGCGTCATTCCAAACTCCCTCCGGCCCGCGCGCTTGGCGGCACGTAAGCCTAAATTGCACGGCTGCGCCGGGGAAGCGAGACCCCGGGACCAGCCGCTTAAAGACGCCGGCGGTTACCTGCCGGCCCTGTATTCAACCCACAAGAGAAACTGGAACCGTTTTTGCATAA
The DNA here is from genome assembly GCA_028290165.1 of Bradyrhizobium sp. The sequence continues at coordinate 2,513 of JAQGKJ010000778.1, forward strand.
TTCTTAGGTGGGGTGGCTAAGAGGGCGTTTTTTGAAAGTTTTGTTTGTTACGACCGAGATGGACGATTTCGTCCGCGTGGGCGGCCTCGCGGCCGTATCGGCAGCCCTTCCCAGGGCCCTTCGGCTCTGGGGCGACGTCAGGATCGTCTTGCCGGGATATCGTGATGTTGTCGAACAACTCACGCATATTCAAATAGTTGGACAATGCGCGGCGTTGGCCGAAATGCCGGCCTGCAATCTTGGGCTGGCATCGACCAGGGACGGCCTGCCCGTCTATGTCGTCCTGTGCCCGCAACTCTATGATCGCCCGGGCAACCCCTATGGCGATGCGTCAGGCCGGATTGGCCGGACAACGATGTGCGCTTCGGGCGACTAGCTTCGGTTGCAGCCCAGCTGGCGGCAGGCACTCTGGACAAGAATTGGGCAGCGGACCTCGTTCATGCCAATGACTGGCAGGCGGCCCTCGTGCCGGCCTACCTCGCCTGGAACGCCATCAAGATCCCAAGCATCTTGACCATCCACAACCTGGCCTATCAGGGCCTATTCCCGAAGGAGACGCTGCGCCGGATCGGAGCGCCCGAGGACTCCTTCCATATCGATGGCCTCGAATTTTACGACAAACTGTCGTTCCTCAAAGGCGGCCTCGTCTATGCGTCCCATCTGACCACCGTCAGCGAGACCTATGCCAAGGAGATCACCACCTCGGAGCTCGGCTGCGGGCTCGAAGGCCTGCTCCGCCGCCGCTCCGACGCCGAACAGCTGACTGGCATATTGAACGGCATTGACGAAACCTGGGATCCCCGGGTCTGCGCCCAGCTGGCGCAACCGTTTGGCGCCGGCGACTGGGAGGGCAAGCAGGCCAACTCGGATTACGTCCGCCAGCAATTCGGTCTGGCGCTGTCGCGCGGCCCGATATTTGGGCTGGTCGCCCGTCTCGTGCATCAGAAGGGCGTCGACCTCGTGTTATCCGCCGCCGACGAGATTATCGAGGCCGGCGGGCAGATCATCGTGACTGGCAGCGGCGAGCCTGCGATCGAACAGGCGCTGATCGACGCGCACCGCCGCCGACCGGATGCGATCGGGGTCGCCATCGGATTCAATGACGGACAGGCGCGGCGGATTTTTGCCGGCAGCGATTTCACCTTGATGCCGTCGCGCTTCGAGCCATGCGGACTGAGCCAGATGTATGCGCAAAAGTTCGGATCACTGCCGATCGGGCACCAGACCGGCGGACTTTCGGAAACCATCACCGACGGCGAAACCGGATTTCTGTTTACCCAACCCTCGACCGAATCGTTTCTCGGCGGCGTCCGGCGCGCGTTCGCGACCTTCCTGGCGAAGGATCGCCTCGACTCGATGCGCCGCAGCGCGATGTCGCGATCGTTCAGCTGGGATGTTTCCGCGGCCTTGTACGGCGCGCTTTATCGGAAGGCCTTGTCGTCTTAGCTGCCGTGATTTTTCATTCCGCGGCTTTCGGCATGATTTCCATCTGGTCGTGAAGGATGACCCCCGCGAGCGGATCGAATTCTCCGCTCCAGGGAGAGCGGTCGAGCACCGCCCTGGTGTGCACATAGCCGGCGTCCCAGCGCTGCATGATGCCGCAAGGACTGAAATCGATGTCCTTGGTGTGGCTCTCCCGATCAAGCGCCGGCGCCTGCAGCTGAACGACATGCATCTGCGTCGAACAGCCGTAGCCGGTTAATTCGCGCACCGCGTCGGTGTTACGCTCGGACTCAGGTAATCGGGCAGCGAGCTGGTTGATGACATGCCGCAAGCGATGAGCCTGCTCTTGGCGGGCGATCTGGCTCGCGATCCGGCTCGAATACTGCACATCCTTCTGGCGGTGAAGTACCTCCGCCATCGTCGTGGGCTCGGCGCCCGACGGATTCCACATATGAACCGCGAAGATCAGAGAATTTTTGCGCGGGTTGTCGTCAAATACTGCTTCCGTCGGCGTATTCGACAGAATACCGCCGTCCCAATAAAGTTCGCCATCGACGCGAATGGCAGGGAATGCGGGTGGCAAGGCGCCCGATGCCAAAATGTGCTTCACGCCGAGTTTGCAATCGCGGCTGTCGAAATATCGGATCTGGCTGGTTCGGACATGGGCGGCTCCGACCGTCAGGCGGGGCGTCGCGCTGTTCGCCCTAGCGAAATCGATGAGTTCGCGGAGAGTTTGCTCGAGAGGTTCGGTGGAATAGTATCCAGCCTTGTCGACGCCAAGGGGATATTCGGCGCCGGCATAGGCAAGCGGATTGGGCTTGAAGAAACCGGGGATTCCGTTCGCCACCGTCGACCAGTAGGACAGCTTTTCGTTGAAGCCGACAAACGCGCCCGGAAAGCTCCAGATCGGGTGCTGCTCCATCCGCTTCCAGAATTCCCGCAATCGCGGCAAGCGGTCGTGCGGCGCGTTACCGGCGATGAGACTGGCATTGATGGCGCCGATCGATGTGCCGATAATCCAGTCCGGCTCCATTCCAGCCTCGTGCAGCGCCTGATAGACCCCCGCTTGATAGGACCCCAGCGCACCGCCGCCCTGCAGCACAAGAACGACCTGGCCGGGGGGCACCCTGCCCAGTGACCGCATGCTCTGCGAAGAGCTGATTTCCCGAACGTCATTCATGTCGCGCTCCCGTCGGATACCTATCGCGTCAGCTGATGTTCGCCAATAGTTCGATTTTGTTACGTCAGCTACTGTGAATGTGTCCAGATTTTCGGCGGTTGCAAGCGCTAGTTGAGCTGCTCAGCGCGCGCTGCGGCGTGTTTCCGGCATGACAAGCCAGACCAGGGCGAGGCCCACCGCCGCTACGCCCGCAAGCCCGATGAAAGCGACACTGCTGCCGAACTTGTCGCTGACGTAACCGGCAAGCACGGTAGAAAGCGATGCCCCGATGCCGGTTGCGGTGCCGACGATACCTTGTGCAAGATTGAAGTGACCGCTGCCGAAGGCGATGTCGGCAACAATCAGCGGTATCATCACGCTGAAGACAGCAGCGGTGATACCGTCGAACGCCTGCACCGCGACCAGCAGATATGGATCCTGCACGGTCGCAAACAACACGCCACGAACAGCCAGCGCGGCAAAACCCAGCAGCAACAGCGGACGTCGCCCCCATTTCTGCGCCTTGCGTCCGACCGACGGCGACATCAGCGCGACAATAGCCTGCGGCACGATGATGCATGCGGCGATCAGCACCGGCGCCCACTGGCTCGATCGGGTCGTCACCACGCCCGCCATCAGCGGCAGCATCGCCGCGTTGGCAAGCTGCAGCAGCAGCACGCTACCGGCGAAGATCAGGAGGGGACGCTGGCGCACCAGGCTGAGAACGCTGGTTGCGCGGGCATCGGGTACCTCGCGCACCACCGCGCCATGGGCCTGGGCGACATCGATTTCGCGCTCGCGGATTCGCGCCAGCGCGAGCAAGGCCGGAATCACTAGGACGAAGGTGACCAGAAACACCGAACGGCTCGACAGGAAATAGCCGGCCGTGCCCATCACGGCCGCCGCCGTCCCGTTGCCGAGCGATGCGAATCGGGCATTGCGCCCGAGTCGCTCGCCGATCGCAAGCGGCCCGACCAAGCCGAGGCTGATCGCGGCAATGGCCGGGCCGAGCACGCAACTGGCGGCGGCGTGCAGCGTGGCCGCCGTGACGACGACCGGAAAGATTGGCCATGCCGCATAGGCGAGCGCGGCTGCGCCGATCGTCGCCACTGCAAGTCCGGCCACCAGCCGCTCGGAGCGGGCCGCGTCGACGATGGCTCCGCCGGGCATCTGCCCGATCAGCCCGACCACGCCGGCGATCGACAGCACGAGACCAATCTCGACTTGCGTCCATTTCTGCGTCGTCAGATAGACCGCGATGAATGGGCCGAATCCGGTTTGCACGTCGGCGAGAAAGAAGATGAACCAGTCGAGGCCGCGCAGGCTCCGGCGTGAGGGAGTTGCCATCGCCTTATCCGTCACCGGTTCCGGTGCCCGCGACGAAACACCGTCGCTGCCGATCGGCCGTCCACGGCGGTCACTATCAATCCGGTGAATCGAATGAGATGCACGTGCGAATAGCATATTTGTTAGGTTTCTTCAGGGATCGAACTGCAGCGGCTTCAGGCTGCCCGCTGCGCCCAGTACCACGATCGGCTGATCCTCCTTGTATTCTGGCGCGGCCGTCACCTGATCCTTGTTCAATTCGAGTGTGATGCTGTCACCCTTGTTGGCGACGTGCCCGAAATGCAGCGCGTTCCAGTCAACGACGATCTTCCGGCTGCCGACGCCGAGAAAGCCGCCAAAATCGATCACGGCCGCGCGCACCATTCCAGTGCGATCGACGATGACGTCGACGATGCGGCCCATGTCCTCATCGGCCGCGCTGCGGACGTCGCGGCCGAGTACGCCGTGGGCCTCCCTCGCGCCGATGATGGTAACCGAAGCCGGCGGCACCGGCTCTTTCGGTGCAGCCGAGGGCGCGGTAGTTTGCGGCTGAGACGGCTGCGGTTCCGCTTGCGGCGAACCCGCGTCGTTTTGCGCCCACGAGGTGGCAGCCCCCGACGTCGCAACTGCGATTGCAATGAACATGAGCAGATGCCTTGCGCGCATACGGACTCCTGATGTACTCGACCCGAAGGGCATAAACGTTCGAAAACGGCTTTGAGCCCGAGGCTCATGCCACCAGCGCAGCCCAAACGGAAATCAGTGCGCCAGCACGATCGACACCTGGATCCGACCACGGGTCCGCAAAACCTCCAGCGATACTTCGTCGCCGTGGCGGCGCACCCGCAGATCGACGCTTGAGGGCCCAAGCTGCAGATCGCGCAGCACCACTTCGTTGAGAAATGCCGGCAGGCGCGGGTTGCGCAGCCGAATTTCGCCATGCCCCACGTCGAATTCGAGACCGAGGGCTGCTTCCAGCAGCGTGAACGGCGTCGCGCTCG
>JAQGKJ010000779.1 GCA_028290165.1 Bradyrhizobium sp.
GCTGGCGCAGATCAGCGCCGCCATCGCAATCGCGACCCTTCGCCGCCACAACAGGCGGACGTACTGCAGCACACTGAAGCCCGCGGCCGGCGATGCTTGCCGGTCGGCTGGCGTGGGCTGATTTATCGGTTGATCATAGGCAAGCATGGACCCCAGCTTCCATTCGAACTGCCGCACGTATCGGCTGAGGGGTTACTCTTCGGGTCACGCGACACGCGCAGGAGGTAAGCGCGGAACAAACGCAACAGGAAAAATTAACCATACTCATTGGTGGACTATTCACCGAAATGGCAAAAAAAGCGTTTAAATGCCGGCGCGCAGCAGCGCGTCCGCCATGTCCAAAACCTGGAATTTGCCGGCGCAACGCCGCCTTGCGGGTGTGTTTCGCGGGTGCCGGCGAGGCGCGGCGGGGACGCCGCTCGTCGGTCGTGGCATGGCAACAGAAAATTAACCATTCATTGTTGGTTTGCGCTTTGCCGAAGGCACGCTCGATTGAGTCACGGCTGACGCGCCGAGGCATCGCCGTCATGCGGGCGTCCGCCGCAAAGGTGGCAGCGGCCGCATAAGCGAGATCGATCGTAGGCATGATGTCCACGGTCTTCATCCGATACCGAAGTTTGCAAGTTTGGTTCTGAAAAACGCGAGACCAAGCTTCAAGCGCCTGCGCGCCCGGGAGATGTCGAGCATCCAGCACAGCGCCACATAGCTTGCCGATCCAACGCCAACCAGGACAACGCATGCGGCCAGGTCCGAAACATGCAGGCTTCGGTCGACGGTTGCGACCGCCAGCGCCATCATCAGTCCGGCGATCATCGTCAGCGCGAGCTGCCTGAGGGGAAGTGGAACCGGAAACGCCCAACGGCTAAGGACCAGCGCGCAGACAAATCCAACGATGTCGGCTCCGAGCCGGGCCCACGCGGCGCCGACGGTGCCGTCGCTGGAGACCAGAACGTAGGACAGGATCACGTTGGCGGCGATGATCGAGGCGGTATTGATCAAATACAGCGAATTGCGTCCTGCCAGCAGGAAACTCGCATGCAGGTATTGTTGCGTCAGGACCTGGAAAATCACGGCGACCGCCACGATCGGCATGGTCTGTGCGGCGACTTCGCGGAAATCGGCCCCCAGGATCACATTTGCTACGTGCGGCGAAATGACGGCAAAGCCCAGGCATGCCGGCAGCGTAATACTGAGCAACAGCTCTACGCATTCGGCGAGATGCGATCGCGCCGCCGCGTTTCCCTGATTGGCGTGAATTTTCACGGCAAGCGGAAAGAACGCCGCGGCAGCGCTCATCGCCGGCATCATGAGGGTCTGCCGAACCAGATCGAGCCCCGCGATATATTTGCCGGCGTCCGCGGCGCTGACCAGGTTGGCGATCATGAACCGGTCGGTGACACTGGAGACGGCGAGCAATGTAAGCGACAGCGTCAAGGGGAGGCCTTGCAGGGCCAGCGCAGAAAGACCTGACGCGTCGAATTTCACGACCGTTCCCCGCCAGGCGGCGCGCGACTGAACCAGGACGGCGAGCAGATAGGCCAGCGCGGACGAAAGCAGCAGCAGCATCCCCGTCGGACGGAGAAGCGCTACGACAACGCCCAGGCAAAGCAGCGAGGCCGCGCGAACCAGCATGGCCTTCATGACCGTGAGCGCCATCAGCCGCGCGCGAACGAGATCCTGGGTAAGCTCGAACAGGCCGATCGCGACCGAAAGCACGACAGCGGCCAGTGCCGCCGAGGCATCCAGGCCGACCAGGCGGCCCAATACGTAAGCGATGGGCGCGGCGAGGCAACAGATCAAATATCCGGATATCACGAGGCCGCGAACGTCGGTCGCGTCGCCTCTCGCGTGCCCGCTCAGGATAAGGTTGCGAAACCAGCCGACGAAGAAAACGCTGATGACCGAGGCAAATCCAATTCCGAGCAGATAGATGCCGTAGTCATGAGGCGAAAACAGCCGCGTGAAAACGAACACGCTCAACAGCCCCAGCAATGCGGAGAGGATATTGGCGGTCAGATTGATGCTGGCTTGTCGGATCAGCATATTGCGGCGAGCCCCGCGGCTTTTGTGCGGTGGGTCAAGGGCGCGGCAAGCGCGGCGTTTTCCTCGATCGCATCCCGGATGGTCGCAACCGGCGTCCCGGAGAAAGACGCCACCGAAAAAGCGACGTCACCTGTATCCGCGCGGCGAAGCAGCTGGTTCAACTCACCCCGGCTGAGTTTCGGTTGGTCCCAATAGCTGACGCACGGCGTGTCTGAGGTGAGGATGTGCCTGCCGGAAAAGTCTGCATCGTTCTGCGCGAAATAGCCGTACAGCATGTATTCGGAGAACTCGCGGGTCCGGCACAGCGCCTCGACCCAATCGAGATGGGTGACGGCCTCGATCTTCGAGGCCATCGCGCGCGTCGTCAGCCGATCCCAAAATATGATGTGGCCGATGAAATCGGACGCCGGAAGCGGCGGGGTGGGCAATCCGAGAAGTTGATGCGCTGTCTCGACCCAATGCGAATGACGGACTTTATCGGATGTGACCTCATTGGGCATCTTCAAGAGCGGAATTGAATTGGGATATTCGAAGCGCGACAGGTCGAAATCCCGAAAGAAGACGACATCGGAATCCAGGATGCAGTATCGCTGGTAGGGCAGCGCGATGACCGCGGCTATCTTCAGCAACTGCTGTACATGCCAACCGCTGACGGGCTTGGTTCGAAACGACCACCAATATTGGCGCCGGTTGCGCTGGACGATGCGCGGTAGCGGCCGCAGCCAGTCGGGCAGGAACTGTGAGGCCGGCAGGACGCATCTGCGCTCGCTCTCAAAATGTGAAAACGACGAAAAGTCGCAATCCGGAACCAGCAGATAATGCTTCGAGAACGAGCTGACGTGACGGTCGACGCTCTCGCAGAGCAGGGTGCATAGTTCCAGGTCGCGCCCGTAAGTTGGCGTTAACAACGCTACAGGATTCATCTCGCTGGTCTCTCTGGCCGTGACGTTCATTGCTTTGCGTAGCGTTGAGCAAGATTGGTGCCGAACCGTGCGCAAGCCTTTGCAGCGCTGCGAAATTAGTTAACCGCGCGGCGCGGTAACCTTAACCGCTACATTGATTGCTGCGATTGTTGCGCGCTACGGCGCTGGACTAGATATTGCAGTTGGGGCGCGTGACGTTGAATTCCCGAGCGGAACGTGTGGACGCATGACGATTGAGAGACAATCCCGGCGCGGTTTCCTTGTGGGCGCCGCCACGGCAGCGGCACTTGGCGTCTCCGGCACGGCTGGACAGTCGGGCGCGTCCGCTTTTGCGACATCGCCAACGCCGGCCTCCGCGACTGCCGCGGGCCAAAGTTTAATTCCCTACGGCTGCGCGGTGCGCCACGACGCACTCGCCTCGGACGCGTCCTATCGCACGGCAATCCTCGCCAACTGCCAGATCGTCGTTCCCGAAGGCGAGATGAAGTGGCCGGATATCCATCCGGCGCGCGACGAATACCGGTTCGAAAAGGCCGACGTGCTGGTCGATTTTGCACGGCAAAACAAGATCGAGATCCGCGGCCATACGCTCGCCTGGTATGGCGGAATGCCGGCCTGGACCGCCGCGATCGACACCCGCGCCGAGGCCGAGCGGGAACTGGTCGGTCATATTGAAACGGTAGTGTCCCGATATCGCGGCGCGATCCCGTCCTGGGACGTGGTGAACGAGCCGCTGCAGGACTGGCCCGAAGACGCAACGTCGCTGCGCCCCTCGATCTGGACAGAACGATTGGGGCCGGATTATTTGCCGATTGCGCTTCGCGCGACGGCGGCCGCGGATCCCGACGCGCGGCTTGTGCTCAACGAGTACGACGTCGAGTTCAAAGGGCCGCGTTTTGACGCCCGGCGCAAGGCGCTGCTGCAGTTGCTGCGTTCATTATGCGAGCGCAACGTGCCGCTGCACGGCGTGGGGCTGCAAGCTCATCTGTTCGCCGACCGCGCCATCGATCGCGACGGGCTGCAGGCGTTGCTCGCAGAAATCAAGGCGCTCAAGCTCGATGTATTGATCACCGAACTCGATGTGATCGATAACGAACTGCCCGGCAAGGTGAGCGAGCGCGACGCGCTGGTCGCCGGCGTGGCCAGCGAGTTTCTCGAATCGGTTTGCGATGTCGTCCGCCCGAAGGCGATTCTGACCTGGGGCCTGAGTGACCGTTACAGTTGGGTGCCGACCTACTTCAGTCGTCCGGACGGCATGCCCAATCGTCCACTTCCGCTCGATGCCGATTTCAAGCGCAAACCGCTGTTCGATGTCATCGAGGGATTTAGAAACAAGGCTGCATAGATGGAGATCAACACCATGGCGCATACGTCCCGCGTATTGGCGGCATCGTCGCATTCGCTCGATTCCTCGATCGCCACCGTGGTCTGCATTCCCTGCTTCCGCCGGCCGCAACATTTGCGGCTGACGCTGGCCTCGCTCGCCAATCAGCGCACCGAGCGCCGCTTCGCGGTGGTCATCGTCGAAAACGATGCTTCGGCGTGCGGGAGCGTGTACGTCGCCACGGAATTCCTCACATCCGGAAAATTTCCGGGGCTCTGCGTGGTCGAGCCGCGTCAGGGCAACTGCCACGCCATCAATGCCGCCTTCGAGACCGCACTGGCGACGTTTCCGGCTGCCGTCAATTTTCTGATGATCGACGACGACGAAATTGCCTCGCCGGATTGGCTGGAACTGATGCTGCGCGCCGCCGAGACCACCGGCGCCGACGTGATCGGCGGACCGGTGCTGCAGCATTTCGACGACGACATGAAGCGCGGACTGCAGCGCCATCCGGCATTTCTCCCGGCCTACGACAGAAGCGGACCGGTGCCGATCATCTATGGTTGCGGCAACTGCCTGATCCAGCGGCCGGTGTTCGAAAGAAGTTCCAGCCCGGCCTTTGATTTGCGCTTCAACTTCCTCGGCGGCGGCGACGTCGATTTCTTCACCCGGTGCCGTCGCGCCGGCCTGCGATTTCACTGGGTCGCGGAGGCGGTCATCGTCGAGACCGTGCCGAACAGCCGCACCAATCCAGGCTGGCTTGCGATGCGCGGGCTGAGGATCGGCGCGATCAATTATCACGTCGAGTCCAAGGCAGCGCAGACGATGCGTTCGCGCGTCAAACTGCTGGCGAGGATGCTTGGAAGACTGCCATTGTCGCTGCTTCGCGCCAGCCGGCTGTTTGCAACCGAGCAAAAAGCGATCATCGCCTTGCACCCGATCGCGGTGGCCGCGGGCAGCGCGCTGGCGGCGATCGGTATCGAACCGCAACCCTACAAAGCCTCGAAGATCGTGTCCTGAAGCCGGCCGGGGCGTCAGGCGAACTGCGCGCGGACCGCCAGCGCGACATCCACCCACCAGCCGTCGAAATCGAACGGCGCCTGCACCGAGGGCAATTTGAGCGCCGACAGGATTCTGTCGGCATAAGCGTCCTCGCCGGCCCCGCGCGCGACCAGCGCGATGGCGCCGCGATCGATCAATTCCTTGAAGCGCGGATGATGGTCGAATTCGCTTTGATCGGCGGGTCCGGTGACGATGACCGGCCGGCCCGACTGCACGCAAGTGAGAATGCTGGAACGCCGCGCGGTGAGGCCTTCATCTAGCGGATAACAGAATGCGTCGATGTTGCTGAACAGGCCGAATACTTCGTGGTCGGACGCAACGAAGCCGCTGACGATGACATCGTCAATGACGCCGAGTTCGGCGCCACGGGCATAGAATTCCTTCTCGACCTCGTCGACGCCGCGGATGAACGATCCGATATACACAATCAACGGTTTGAGCCCGCGTTCTCTGAGGATCGCGCAGATGTCGAGCAGCGCGTTCGGCTGCTTGCCTGGATAGATCGATCCAAAATGGCCGATCACCAGCCGTCCCTCTTCCCGCGCGGCGGCGAGCCGTTGACGCAACCTGGAATCGGCGATCCCGGCGGGAGCCTCGATGTTCGGCGGCAGGGGGGCCAGCACGCATTTCCGCGCGGTCCAGCCGACCAGGGGATCCTCAGTGAGTTCCCGCCGCACCAGGGCCGAGAACATCACGATGGTGTCGGCGAGCAACAGCGCCGGAATATAGCTAATGCGGCGCAGCCAGTGCAGGCCGGCCCATTCATGCTGGATCAGGATGACACGCCGTCGGCGCAGCCGCGCCATGGCGAGCGCCAGCAGCGGCCGGAACATCACGCGTTTCCAGGCGACGATGGGGAAGTTGCAGACCAAATTGCGCGCCGATCCCGTGGCGCGCCAGATCTCGGCGAGCGATCCTTCGGTCCGCGTCAGGGTTAACGTGGTGCAACTGCCGGGGCCGAGCTTTTCGATCGTCTCGTACAGCAGCCGGGTAAACTGTCCCACGCCGCATTGCATTTGCGGGCCCGCCCCGAGAAACAGCGCCTGGTATGCGGGTTCTGAAGCCATCGTGCGATCGCCGGCGCCTTCTCATTAGCGTTTTTCAAGCGAAAGCCCGTCCGGACTTGACCCGGGGCGGATACCGGTTCGCGTGAAGAAAACACGTTAAACAGAAACCGAAGTTCCGCGTTAGCCATACATCCCAGACATTATCTTACCGTAAGCGCAGCGGTCATCTTGGGCATCTATCTTGCCAGATACCAGGAGCGGATCGGCCCGCCGTCTCATATCGGGACAGCGCTTGGCGCACCAGGACTGTGTCACACTATGCGGCAGCGACATGCGATGGCGAACAGGTCCTCAAAGGGGATGCCGCGACTGCGGGTTGCGCATTTGAGACAGTCCAGGGAAGTGGGTTGGAAATGACGGCGTTGGAAGTCGGACGGCCGAAGGCGGAGGCAGTTTCCGATGCTGCTGAATTTCGGGTCGAGTTCGTGCGCGACTGGAAACAGGCGGCGGCGCGCTGGAACGGCGCTGGCCACGGTACAGCCTTCCAGCATCTCGATTGGCTTGCGGCCTGGTACGGCGCGTTCGACGAGGCCTCCCCGCTGATCGCCATCATCTCCGATACCGCGACCAATCGGCACGTCGCATTGGTGCCGCTGATCTATCGCGTGCGGAGTGGCGTCCGTATCGTCGAATTCGCCGATCTCCATCTTACCGATTACAATGCTCCGATCCTGGGTTTCGCAGGCCCGCGCGATGCGATGGACGCACGCACCTTGTGTCGGGTTCTCTTAACGGCGCTGCGCAGGTTGCCCGACGGCGTAGATCTTGTCCGACTGCGAAAGATGCCGGCGCATATCGAGGGCAGGCCAAATCCGCTGGTGTCCCTGGGACGCACGGGTTCCAGCTCGCTGAACGGCAATCTCATCGTGATCGGCGATGACTTTGAGGCCTACCGCGCCTCGATCAAACGGATGCAGCTGCCGCGGAGCTGGCGCGTCTTCACGCGCAATCCTGGAGCGGCATTTCGAATCATCGAGGACGCCGACGAAGCGGTTCGGCTGCTCGACACGATGGATGCGCAGCAACAGGCCCGCATGCGTCGCCTTGGGCTGGAATTCATCTTGAACGATGAAGTGCGCGGCAAGTTCTATCGCGACCTCGTTACCCGGGGGGTCGGCGAGGGCTACGTCGTCATAGGCGCGCTGAGATGCGGCGAAGAAATCGTCGCGACGGTACTTGGGATCAGGCGTGGGACCAATTTTGTGTTCTTGCGCATCAGCAATGCTGGCGAGCGGTGGTCGCATTGCTCGCCAAGCCGGCTCGTCATCGAGCGAACGATGGCCGCCTTGCACAAGGATGGGGTTCGGCAGTTCGACTTGAGCATCGGCAACTATGCGTTCAAGCGGCGGTTTGGCGCGGTGCAGTTTCCCCTGACGGACGTGAGCATCGCGCTGGGCTGGCGGGGGTTTCCTTATGCATTGCGCGATCATGCCGCGCAGTGGTTGCGGCGTCATCCGTGGCTGGCCGAGCGCGTAGGCCATGCGCTGGGCAGGGCTTCGCGTGACGAAAAATGAAACGACGATCCCGCCGACGCAACGGTTAGAAAAACATTAACGCAGAGGCGGTAGTCAGGTGATCGCCTCAAGAGGCCAAATTGAATAAGCCGCCATCATTCTTGCAATTCCCGGCGATCGTGTATCCGTTCGGATATTTCGATGTCCAGCGCGTGGCGCGGTGCATCGGCTTTATCGCGACTATCCTGATCGTCTGGGTGTCTCTGCGGCCGTTCCCCGATCTGAGCGACCCCGGGTTTGCCGATTTGGACAAGGGGAAACTGGCTTCGACCTACGTAACGATTGGAATACTTTCCGTCGTCGCGTTGATGCTGACGGCGTCCCGGCATGCACAGGCCTTTCGCAGCTTCGTCACGCCGATGTTCCTGATCCTGTGTTGCTGGATGTGCATCAACACCGCTTTCTCGCACGACTTCGGACTGTCATCCCAGCGTCTGATTCTCAGCTGCAGCGTTATCGTGCTGGCAGCATCCCTGCTGCTGCTGCCCGATTCCCACGCCGAATTGGATCTTTGGTTGACCGCGGCCGCGTTGATATTCCTGGCTCTGTGTTATCTCGGCATCGTGTTGGCCCCTTCGCTGGCGATGCACACGGCTCGCGATACGTTCGAGCCCCATCTCGCTGGCGATTGGCGTGGCCCTTTCGGTCATAAGAACGTGGCCGCTCCGGTTATGGCCATGCTCGTCTTCGTCGGATTGTATCTCACAAGCAGGCAAGCTTATATTTCGGGCGTCGGGATCACATTGTTTTCCGCCGTCTTCCTGATCTTGACGGGCGGAAAGAGCGCCATGGCTCTGTGCGCTTTCGCGCTTGCTCTCAGCGCCGTCATCTCTACCGTAAAAAATCTGCTGCTTCGTGCATGTTTGTGCTTCCTGCCGCTGCTCTGTCTGAACTTGTTGACGGTAGGCTCCGTCTTCAGCGAGACGCTTGCCGAACTTGTCAAATTGTTGCCGCTGGACACGACTTTCACCGGCCGCACTGATATTTGGGAATTTGCGATTTCCTCGCTCGGCTTGCATCCCTTCCTTGGGTACGGCTTTGCGGCGTTTTGGGGAACCGACTCGATCGAGAACCTCATTCAGAACGATCAAATCGAATGGGCCGCCACTGCCTCCCACAGCCACAACGGCTACCTCGATAGCGCCCTGACGATGGGATATCCGGGCCTGGTTCTGATCATTGTGATTTTCGTGGTTGCGCCACTGAGGAATTTTTCGGTCGCAGCGCGGTTTGGAAATGACGAGCCTTTGGCGAAATTGTTTCTTCGGATCTGGCTGTTCGGTATTTATCTGTCTTCGTTGGAGAGCTTCTTGCTCGATCGCGCCGACCCGATCTGGTTCACTTTTCTGGTCGGCGTTTTTGGTCTGCACTACCTGGCGCGTTTTCGGTTGACGCCGGAACCGCACTCCGTCTGACGATTGCGGCCTTTCGCAGCGCGGCCTAGCGCAGATCGTTGGTCACGCCGATGCTTCCAATGCCGAGCAGGCGAACTTGATCCATTGCGCTGCTGCTGCCTTCATCGTCAGCGCGTGCAAGTTCGACAGTGTGGCGTCCTGGCGCGAGATTCTGGGCGAGGACAATGATCGGGCGCTTTGGCTGCTTCAGGGCATCGAGCGTCTGAAAGGGGCCCCCGTCGATGCAAAATCGAATGCGGCGAGGATCATACGCGGCGTCGGCGGCAAAGACGGCGACTAGGCCGGTGCCCGACCAGCCAAATGAGATCCGTCCCGGTTTCCCGGCGCTATTCCAGGCAGGAATATCCTTTTCGTCGAAATCCAGATGCCAACCCTCATTTTCCAGGGGAGCGAGAGCCGCAGCGTTACGCCAGCCGACATGTTGGAACGCATCTGAAAAGAGCGGCGACGGCAGGGAATTTTCAGTGTTGGTCTTTCCCGCAGGCGCCGCATGCAATGCGTTATGGCACATCGTCGTTATGAAGCGCGCGGCCGCGGCATGGCCTGCATCCGTCGGGTGAACCGTGTCCACAATATAGTCGGTCCATTTGAGGCGACCGGCCGCCATTTCCGGCCAAAGCGCATCCCGGAAGCTGACCATCGGCAGGCGGTAATGTGCGCCGACCTTTGCCTGCATTTCCTGGTCGTTGCCGCCCTTCTCCCACATCATGAAAAGCAGCAGGACTGCCGGAAGGTTGGGTTGGGCAAGGATCTGCCGCAGCAGGCCCTCGAAGGCTTCTCCGTCGGTCCAGTTGTCGTTGACGGCGAATTCAATGACGACAAAATCAGGCGCGCTTGAAAGCAAATCCTTTCCGACACGCAACGCGCCATACATCGAGCCGGTGCCGCCGACGCCGGCGTTGACCATGCGGATTTCGCACCGGGGGAATTGTTCTCGCCACCAGGCGAGCAGGCGGCCCGCGTAACTGTTTTCTTTTGTGGTCGCAAAAGCCCCGACCGTTATCGATCCGCCGATGACACCAAGCGTGATCGGTTCTCCCCGATGCGCTTTGGCGAATACGTTCATCAGGCGTCCCGGCTCTCCCGCAGAGAGTTGCGAGCGCGCGACAATCTCGTTTGTCAAAGGACCAGCGGAAGCGAAGACCCCGACAGGCGCGGCGAGACAAGATCCGAGCAGAAGTCCCGCCGTGCGGCGGGAAATCAGGAGTTTCGGCTTGTTCGCGAGATCATCCGATCCGGACTTCATGCTGGTTCCATCGCATTACGTTGCCGGCACAACGCGGCTTCGCCTGGGGCGGCCGGTCATGAACGGTCTTTCGATGAAATGATGGCACACCGCCCCGGATGCGAGGCCCACCAGAATGATCAGAGTGGCGCACCCCAAATAGGCGAGCGGCTGATGGATATCAAAAAGCCGCTTCGCTACCGCCCAAATCGCTCCGACGGAAAATATATGGAACAGATAGACCGAGTAGGAGATATCGCCGACATATTTGAACAGCTTGCTATAGGCGATTTGGCCCGCGGCTTCGTAATTGAGCCCGAGCAACACAATGCTCAGCGCGGTCGACGACATCAGGAGATGCTTCCATAACGCGATTTCCTCAGCCCCGCCCCAGTCTACCACGTA
Organism: Bradyrhizobium sp.; assembly: GCA_028290165.1. Next base: position 10,979 of record JAQGKJ010000779.1, read on the forward strand.
AAACGCGGTCAGCAGGATGCATGGCGCGGCGATCGCGGCCCATCGCAGTGGTTGGCAGTAACGCGCGAATGATTGGTGTCGATACGCCTGCGCCAGAATTGTTCCGAACCCAAATCCGATCAGGCTTGGACTTGTGTAGATCGCTTCGACATGGCTAAGCCCGGTGACTAACTGACCAATTCCGACCAGTGAAGCCAGGATTCCGAGCAAAACCAGGGTTCGCGCCTTGGAGCCCAAGAAGAACAGGCTTGCGAACATCACGTAAAAGAACACTTCAAAATTCAGGGTCCAGCCCAGCAGCAACAAGGGAGCCTTCGGTTCAAGCGAAGGTATGAACAGTAGCGATTTCAGCAGGCCCTCAATGGTGGGAACAGTGGTCCTGAACTGCGTCGGTATGGCAACGGCGAGAATCGTGATCAACAAAGTTGCCGCCCAATAGGCGGGCACGATCCGGAAGGCGCGCCGGATCAGAAAATCTTTCGGATTGAACCGGCCATCGCCGGCAATGGTCGTAATGATGAAGCCGCTGATGACGAAGAACACATCGACGCCCAGCCGGCCGGTTTTCAGCAAGCCCGTGTTTATTTCGGCGAGCGGCCACTGCAGCGCGTGCGTACCGAGCACACTCAGCGCCGCCAGACCTCGCAAATACTGAATTGAAAGAAGCTGCGTCCCAGAACCGGTTAGCGAGCGCGCAATCTGCGTCATAACGAGACACCCTTTGTGGCGAAGTGCAACCTGCAGGGTATTTCAGCAAATCCCGCGCCATGGCCCTGATCTGCAGGCCTGACGACATGCGAATCGCGCCGATGATAGGGACGGGAGATAGTGGGTTTGCTCGGGGCGCGGGTCGGCCGGTTAACGATGAACGGAGCGCGGCGCCCGGCAGGCTGCCGTCGCGTGAAGGAAGTCAGACCTGCCGCACCACGCCCGGCCGGCCCGGCGCGCATTCCAGCGCCTCGCGGTCCCATTTGCCGGCATTGGCGGCGGCCTCATAGGTGCTTTGCAGGAATTCGAGCAGCGCCTGCTCCGGTTGCGCCGCGGTGCGCACGGCGTCATAAGGCAAAATGAATTCACCCAGCGCTTCGCTGAAGAATGCCGCGTCGGGCGCTACCTGCGTGGTGCGGAAGCCCGGCGGTTCGGGATAGGCATAGGAATAAAACACCGGGTAATCGATCGCGCCGCCGCCCGGCCAGAAGCCGGCACTGCTCACCTCGTGCGAATAGGCTTCGCAGACGACGTCGTCGGGCAGATGCGGCACGCCGCCGGGATGGCGCGGCGCGCGGCGTCCGGAAAAGCGCGTCACCGCAAGATCAAAACTGCCCCAGAAGAAATGCACAGGGCTCGCCTTGCCGAGGAAGCCGGTGCGGAATTGCTTGAACACGCGGTCGGCGCTGACAAGGATCTGGAAAAAGCGTCGCACCGCGTCCGGATCGTATGAAGCATGCTGGTGGTCTTGCGAGAAGCAGATCGGATCGGGCAACTCGTTCGGCAACTCGTCGATCGCGACGTCGATGCCGAGTTCGGCGAGATTGGCCATGATAGCGCTGTAGAAACTCGCGACCGATTGTCCGGCCAGGGCGAACTGACGCGTTGCGCCGTCGCTGGTCGACATCCGCAACTCATGATCGATGAAGTCGAAGTCGATCTGGAAGGTTCTGGTACCGTCAGGTATCGGCGAAGTGGTCAGGCCGCGCGCGGTGACATACAGCGTAACGTGCCAGGAATGGTTCAGCCATGGTGTGCGTGCCAGACGAATCTTGCCGGCGATCTGGGTCCACAGCTGCAGCGCTTCGCAGGTCTCGCGCCACGCCGCGGTCGGCAGTTCCGGCCATGGGACTCCATGAGGATTACTCATGCGCCACCGTACACTCTCTCATCCGCTTTTCCCGAATACGCTCAGGCCGGGCACGATCCGGCCCGGCCTTTATATTCGAACTCTGAGGCGTTGGGGATGGCCCGGGATCGTGACGTAATCAGCTGATGTCACGAGTTGGTGGATTCCGGACACCGCCGCCGGCCCCGCGAAGCGCGGAACAGGCTGCGACAATACCAGCGCCGCGCAATCGCCTGTAGCGGATTGCGTGCCAGTTGATAGAAAAAGAGAATCTCGATCATGGCGAAGCCTTTGGTCCCCACGACCAAGATGGGACGGCATTCACGAAAAAGAATGCCGCCCGCGTCGCATCAGCCATGCAGTTTCTTCGCCGTTTCCGCGATCACGCGTCCTTGATAGCGCGCGCCCGCGAGTTCGTTCTCGCTAGGCTGACGGCTGCCGTCGCCGCCGGCGATCGTGGTCACGCCATAGGGCGAGCCGCCGGTGACTTCGTCGAGCTTCATCTGGCCGGCAAAGCCGTAATTCAGGCCGACGACGGTCATGCCGAAATGCAGCAGGTTGGTGATGATCGAGAACAGCGTGGTTTCCTGGCCGCCATGCTGGGTTGCGGTCGAGGTGAAGGCGCCGCCGACCTTGCCATGCAGCGCGCCTTTCATCCAGAGCCCGCCGGCCTGGTCGAGGAAATTCGCCATCTGCGACGACATCCGGCCGAAGCGGGTGCCGGTGCCGACGATGATCGCGTCGTAATTGGCGAGCTCATCGATTTTCGCGACCGGCGCGGGTTGATCGAGTTTGTAATGCGATGCCTTGGCGACCTCCAACGGCACCAGTTCGGGCACCCGCTTGATATCGACGGTAGCGCCGGCTTCGCGCACGCCTTCGGCTATGGCGTTTGCCATCTTCTCGATGTGACCGTAGGCGGAATAGTACAGTACGAGAACTTTCGTCATGGTTGGTCTCCAGGGGTTGGGTTTGGTTTATGTAGTTCGTGATTGCCGGGCTTGACCCGGCAATCCATCACCTTCGTGAGAGTCTTCGGAAGTGTGATGGATGCCCGGGTCATGTTGGCGAAGACGCGCTTCGCGCTTTGGCCCGGGCATGACGATTGTTGAGCTGGGTTGCCTCTGCGCTTCACGATCAGGCGGCGTCCACCAGTACCAGCTCGGAATCTTCCAGTGCGGTGATCTTGAGCCGCGCTTCGTCGCGGATGGCGACGCCGTCGCGGGCGTTGACGCGCACGCCGTTGACCTCGACCGCACCCGCGGCCGGGACCAGATAGAGGTTGCGCGTTTTGCTCGGCGCATACTCCGCGCTTTCGCCGGCCTGCAGCGTGGTGGCGAGCACGCGTGCGTCGGCGCGGATCGGCAGCGCGTCCTTGTCGTCCGCAAACCCGCTGGCGATGGTGACGAAGTTGCCGGAGCGATCCGCCTTCGGGAACGGCTTGGCGCCCCAGGTCGGCTGGCCGCCCAGCGTGGTCGGCTCGATCCAGATCTGGAAGATTTTTGTCAGGTTCGGCTCCAGATTGTATTCGGAGTGACGCACGCCCGAGCCCGCACTCATCACCTGCACGTCGCCCGCTTCGGTGCGGCCCTTGTTGCCGAGACTGTCCTGATGGGTGATCGCGCCCTCGCGGACATACGTGATGATTTCCATGTTGGCGTGCGGGTGCGCCGGAAAGCCGGTATTCGGCGCGATCTCGTCGTCGTTCCAGACGCGCAAAGCGCCGTGGCCCATATTGCCGGGGTTGTAATGGCTGCCGAACGAGAAGTGGTGTTTTGCTTTCAGCCAGCCGTGGTCGGCACTGCCGAGTTTTGCAAATGGTCTAAGTTCGATCATGGGATTTTCCCTTGGATTTGAATTCGGTTGCCGTTTGGATATCCGCTTTCCGATGGTGTTAAAACAGAAACTAGATAAACTCATTGTTTCCAATTTTGATCTGATCGGATGGCCCCAATGGCAAAACTTCCGGATTTTGAAGGCCTCGCGATTTTCGCAAAAGTCGTGGAATTACGGTCGTTTGCGGGGGCGGCAAGCGAACTGGCGCTGTCCAGGGCGACGGTGTCCAAGGCCGTCACCCGGCTGGAAGAGCGGCTCGGCGCGCGGCTCTTCAACCGCACCTCGCGGCGGCTCGCCTTGACCGATGCCGGGCAAAAACTGTCCGAGCGCGCCGCGCGCCTCCTGGCCGACGGCGAGGCGGCGGAGAACGAGGCCCTGGCGCAATCGGTAGCGCCGCGCGGGCTGGTGCGCTTGGCGGTACCGATGACGTTCGGGGTGAAGTCGGTGGCGCCGATCCTGCCTGAGTTTCTGGCGGCATATCCAGATGTTGCGATCGACCTGCATTTGAGCGATGCGATGGTCGATCTGATCGGCGAGGGTTTTGATGCAGTCTTGCGGATCGCGAGCCTGCCGGATTCGTCGCTGATCGCGCGGCGGCTGTGCGCGATGCCACGCTACACCGTGGCGTCGCCGGCCTACCTGAAGCGTTACGGCCGGCCGACCCATCCGATGCATCTCGCGCAACACAGATGTCTCGGGTATGCCTACCTCTCCACCGCCGGCGTCTGGAATTACACCAATTTGGCGGGCGAGCAGGCGAGCGTCCGCCCGGCAGGCCCGCTGCGCGTCAACAATGGCGAAGCGCTGATGCCGGCGCTGCTGGCGGGGCTCGGCATTGCCGATCTGCCGGACTTCATCGTCGGCGATGCCATTGCTTCGGGCGAGGTCGAGGTGATCCTGAAAGGCTGGAAGCAACCCGAGGGCTCAGTGCATCTGGTGACGCCCCCCGGCGGCCCGCGTCCCGCGCGCGTCGAGGTGCTGGCGGATTTTTTGGCGAAGCATTTTGCAAGGGGCAAGAAGGGGAAGGCTTAGCTCTACGCGCGTGGTTGGTGGGCACGGCGCGAAATGCGCCTTTGCCCACCTACGGTTCAGGATATAGGCTACACCCAACAACGAAAATGAAAAACCTCCGGGGGAAAACTGCCGATGAATCGACGTGAACTTTTGAAGGCGACAGCGGCGCTGCCGCTGGCGCAAGTCGCGGGCTCGAATGCCGCTTTCGCGCAAGCCGCCTGGCCGACGCGCAACATCGACATGATCGTGCCGTGTCCGGCCGGCGGCCAGGCCGATCTCGCAGCGCGCCCGGTGGCATTGGCGCTGGAAAGAATCCTCGGCAAGCCCGTGATCGTCGACAACCGCGCCGGCGGCGCCGGCGGATCGATCGGCAATGCAGCCGCAGCCCGCGCCGATGCCGACGGCTATACATTGCTGATGACGCTGTCGTCGCTGGCGGTCCTGCCCGAAGCCGACCGGCTGTTCGACCGCCCGGTGGCCTATGAAGTCTCGCAATTCGCCCCTGTCGCGCGCGTGCTCGCCGATCCCACGCTGCTCGCGGTGCCGGCCTCAGCGCCATGGAAGACGCTGCAGGAATTTGTCGACGACGCCAGGAAACGTCCCGGCGAAATTCCCTATGGCTCCTCGGGTCCCTACGGCACGCTGCATGTGGCGATGGAAATGTTCGCGGCCTCTGCCGGCATCAAGCTGCTGCACGTGCCGTTCCGCGGCGCCGGCCCCGCGCTGACCGCGCTGCTGAGCGGCACGGTGCAGGCCTTGGCGTCGGCGCCGGGCACGCTGAAGCAGCAGGTCGATGACGGCAAGATGCGGGTGCTGGCGAACTGGGGCGCGGAGCGGATCGCGAGCTTTCCCGACCTGCCGACGTTCAAGGAGTTCGGCTACAAGGATGTCGAGTTTTACATCTGGGCCGGGCTGTTCGCGCAGCAGTCGCTGCCGGCGCCGATCATGAAGCGGCTGCGCGAGGCGATGGCTTCAGCCGTGAAAAGTCCTGAAGTGACAAAGACCTTCGAGACCGCGGGCAGTCCGGTGGCCTATCTGGACGCGCCGGAATTTTCAAAATTCGTCGCAGAGGACTCCGCGCGCCTGATCGCAGCGGTGAAGAAGATCGGCAAGGTGGAGTAGGGGCCAAGCCCATCATTCCGGGATGGTCCGAAGGACCAGAAATCTCCCAATTTTCACAATTTGTTGTCCGCCACGAACCTTCGGAGGCCTCATTTATTTTGAAGCGTGCAGGGAAGCAACCTGCCATTTCGTCCTATGCGCGCAACCCGAAAAGAGGGATCGGACATGCGAGAGCACAAAATCGTATTGAGTCTTGCGACGTTGGTCGCCTCCGGCATCGCCATTCAAAATCCGGCTTTGGCGGAGGAGCACCGGGGAACGCTCGAACAGCAGATGGCCTGCACGCCCGACGTCTGGCGTCTGTGCTTCGACCAGATACCGGACGTCAACCGGATCACGGCGTGCCTGCGGCAAAACACCCCGCAGCTCTCCGGACCGTGCCGTTCGGTGTTCGATTCAAATGCCAGCGTGCCCGATCAGGCGGCGGCGAAACGCCGCAACGATCAGTCGAAATCCTACGGCAATCAATAGATGCTCAGCAGACGTCGACCCATTCGGCGTTGACGAGGTCGGCCAATCGCGATGGCGCGATGCGTACCGCGCTGTGGGTCGAGCCCGCGGCCGGCACCACCTCGTCGAATGTCCTCAGCGACAGGTCACAATAAACCGGCAGCGGTGTTTTCAATCCGAACGGACACACGCCGCCGACTTCATGGCCGGTGATGTCGGCGACCTCGTCGAGGCCGAGCATCTTCGGCTTTGCCCCGAACTGCGCCTTGAGCTTCTTGTTGTCCATCCGCGCCGTGCCGGCGGCCACGATCAGCACCACGCGCTCGCCGACCCGCAAACTTAACGTCTTGGCGATCCGTCCCGGCTCGACGCCATAGGCTTCAGCCGCCAGCGTCACCGTCGCCGAACTGACGGGGGACAAGATCACGGCGATATCGGGAGCGTTCTCGGCGAAGAACGCGCGGACCGACTCAAGGCTCATGCGCCGCCACCAGATCGGGCAGTTCCGACAGCGCGCGAATCCGATAATCGGGCTGAAGCCCGAGCTCGTCCATCTGGGTCCGCAGCGCCTTGAACATGGTCAAGGGCGCGACGGCATCGCTCTTGACGCAGGCCAGCGCCATCGCCTCCGGCGTCACCCGCTCGATCCACGCGACGTTCAGGCCGAAGGCTTTGGCGCCGCAGGCGTCCCAGGGATTGGAGGAGACGAACAGCACCTGCGCCGGCGGCACGCCGAGAACGGATTCGATCAGGGAGTAGGCATCCGGACCTGGCTTGAAGATCTTTTTGGAATCGATGCTGATGGTCGCGTCCAGCACGCGACCAAGGCCGCTGTTGGCCACCAGCCCGTTGAGCATCGCGGTCGAGCCATTGGAAAGGATCGCGAGCTTGCGGCCGCGCATCGCGGCGAGCGCCGTGCTCGCATCCGGATAGAGATCGAGATGCAGGTATTTGTCCATGATGCGGTCGAGCGCGCCCGCGTCATGCTTCAGCCCGAGCACCCGCAGCGTGTAGGTGAGCGAATCCGCCGTGATGACGGAGAAGTCCTCGTAACGCCGCATCAGCGAACGCAGCCAGGTGTATTCGAGCTGCTTGATGCGCCAGATCTGCGTGATGAGTTCGCCGTAGCCGGGAAACGCTTGCTCGGTAACGGCAGCCACCGACTGGATGTCGTAGAGCGTGCCATAGGCATCGAACACGACGGCTTTGATGGTCATGGTGACACCCGTTGCTTGTTCGGCTAGATACCTAACAGCTTGCGCGCGTTGGCCTTCAATACTTTCGGGCGGATCTCGTCGCGAATCTCGAGTTTTGCAAAATCCGACAGCCAGCGGTCGGGCGTGATCACCGGCCAGTCCGAGCCGAACAGCATCTTGTCCTGCAGGATCGAGTTGATGTAGCGCACCAGGATCGGCGGGAAATATTTCGGCGACCAGCCGGAGAGGTCGATATGGACGTTGGGCTTGTGGGTCGCGACCGACAGCGCCTCTTCCTGCCAGGGGAACGAGGGATGCGCGAGGATGATCTTCAGCTCCGGGAAATCCGCCGCCACGTCGTCGAGGTACATCGGATTGGAATATTTCAGGCGCATCCCCATGCCGCCCGGCATGCCGCTGCCGACGCCGGTCTGTCCGGTGTGAAACAGCGCGATCGCGCCGCCGTCGTTGATCGCTTCATACAGCGGATAGGCCATGCGGTCGTTGGGATAGAAACCCTGCATGGTCGGATGGAATTTGAAACCCTTGACGCCGAATTCCTCGATCAGCTTGCGCGCCTCGCGAACGCCTAATTTGCCCTTGTGCGGGTCGATGCTGACAAAGGGGATCAGCACGTCGGAATTTTGCGCGGCGACTTCCAGCATCTCGTAATTGTTGTAGCGGCGGAATCCGGTTTCGCGCTCTGCATCCACCGGGAAAATCACGGCGGCGATCTTCTTGGCCCGATAATAAGCCGCGGTTTCCGGCACGGTGGGCGGATGCTTGTTCGGCGACTTGAAGTAGTCGGCCATCTGCGCCTGGAAATCGTCGTAGCCGTCGTCACC
>JAQGKJ010000198.1 GCA_028290165.1 Bradyrhizobium sp.
AGAAGCACGTCATCGACCGCCGCGTCGCGCAGATGGAAGCCGAGGGAGTCACCTTCCACTATGGCGCCCACGTCGGCGGTAGCGGACCGGGCGCGGACGATCCGCGCGAGATGCTCAACCAATATGACGCGCTGGCGCTGACCGGCGGCGCCGAAGCCGCGCGCGACCTGCCGATCCCCGGCCGCGATCTCGACGGCTTTCATTTCGCGATGGATTTTTTGCCGCAGCAGAACCGCCGCGTCGGCAGCGAGCCGCTCGGCGGCGCCCCGGATATTCTGGCCGGCGGCAAGCATGTGGTGGTGATCGGCGGCGGCGATACCGGTTCCGACTGCATCGGCACGTCGTTCCGGCAAGGCGCGTTGTCGGTGACGCAGCTCGAAATCATGCCGGCGCCGCCGGAGCGTGAGGACAAGGGGCTGACCTGGCCGAACTGGCCCTTGAAGATGCGGACCTCTTCGAGCCAGGCCGAAGGCGCCAAGCGAGAATACGCAGTGCTGACGCAGAGGTTTTCAGGCAGCGACGGCAAGGTCGCAAAACTGCATTGCGTGCAGGTCGACGACAAGTTCAAGCCGATTCCCGGCTCGGAATTCGAGTTCGAGGCGCAGCTGGTGCTGCTGGCGATGGGTTTTGTGCATCCCGTGCATGAGGGCCTGTTGAAGACGCTCGGCGTCGATCTCGACCAACGCGGCAACGTCCGCGCCAACACCGCGGACTACCAGACCTCGCGCCCGAACGTCTTCTCAGCCGGCGACATGCGCCGCGGCCAGTCGCTGGTGGTCTGGGCGATCCGCGAGGGCCGCCTCTGCGCCAGGGCGATCGACCAGTTCCTGATGGGGACCACGAACCTGCCGCGGTAGGTTCTTCATCCCTCCCCCTCGTGGGGAGGGTGGCCGGCCGAAGGCCGGTCGGGCGGGGGCTCTCTCCGCGAAGGAATCTCTCGCGCACCGCCGTGCGCCGGCGCTACGCGGCCACCCTAAGGGGGAGGGATAAGAAAGTCGGCAGGAGCTGCCTTGGCAAACGAAAATGCCCGCACACTTCGGAAGCGTCTTACGCCGCAGGAAGTCAAACTGTGGGTGAAGTTGCGCGAACTAAAAGGCCTCGGCTTTCATTTCCGGCGGCAGGCACCCATCGGGCGTTACATCGTCGACTTCGTTTCGTTCCGATCCCAACTCGTTGTCGAAGCCGATGGCGGTCAGCACGGAATGCCGCAAGGCGCTCGATCGGATCAGCTCCGCGACGCCTTTCTGCAATCGCTAGGCTTCAGAGTCTTGCGATTCTGGAATTCGGATATCGATGCCAATCTCGTTGGCGTCATGGAAAGCATTCTGAGCGCGCTGAACCCCCCGCCACCCGACCGGTCGGCGGCCGACTAAACGAGCTTCGCTCGGCTCGACCCCTCAAGGGGGATGGATAAAACGGCCGCCTGCGCAAAGGGAATTTTCGCGCACTGCCGTGCGCTACCCCCACCCGGCGCTACGCGCCACCCTCCCCACAAGGGGGAGGGATAAAAAAGACGCCCGCACCGCCCCTACTTATCCAGCCAGACTTCCTCGAACCGCAGGCTGTTGTACTGGCTGTTGTCGTGCGGGGTGTAGTTCCTGACATAGGGCTGCCAGCAATTGGCGGCCACGCTGGAGATGATGGTCGGGCGGGCCGCGTCGTCGACCAGGAGGCGCTCGATATCCCAGACGATCTTCTTGCGCTTATCCTTGTCCAGCTCGCGGGATTGCGCGGCGAGCAATTTGTCCACCTCGGCATTGCAGTATTGCGTGTAATTGCGCTCCGACTTGCAGCTATAGTTCTCGACGATGTTGCCGTCGGGATCGTCGACGCTGACGCCGGTGACGTTCAATCCGATGGTGTAGTCTTTCCGCGCGAGTCTCGCGTACCATTGCGGTGTCTCCAGAACGTCCAGCTCGCCCGTGATGTAGATCTTCTTCAGCTGATCGGCCACGATGACGGCGGCATCCCGATAGGTCGGAAGGTTTCGCGTTTGAATCTTGATCGGCAGCGGTTTTGTCTCGCTGTAGCCGAGCTTCTGCATGATCGCCTGTGCTTCCGCGATATTCTTCTCGGTATCGGGGCCATAGCCCATCAGCGATGACACCATTTCCGGCGGCATGCCCCATTCGCCCGCGGGCTTTGGCAGCATGGCGCCGCCGGTGAGCGCCAGTCCCTCCATCAAAATCGTGTTGAAGGCCTTGCGGTCGATCGCCAGCGACATGGCTTTTCGGATGTCCGGATTGTCGAACGGCGGATTGACGCGATTGACCATCAGGTTGGAAAACGTGCCGGTGGTGATCATCTCGCAGATCGCGTTCGGGGCCCGCGCCTTGACATCCCTCATCAGGGACACGCTGATATCAGCTGGAAAGGTGATATCGAATTCGCCGGTCGCGAAAGCCAGCATGCGTGTGGCGCGGCTGTCGATCATCCGAAACGTGATCTCGTCGAGATAGGGCCGGTCTTTCTTCCAGTAATCGGGATTGCGCACCAGGCGGATCGAGTTGCCGCGCTTGAATTCGACAAACTTGAACGGCCCGGTCCCGATCGGCCTGGTGCGCATAGTCGCTTGCGGAACGTGGCAGGGATAGACGACCGAAAACGCGCTCGCGAGCAGCACCGGCAGGCTCGGTTGCGGCTCGCTCAGTTCGAAGGTCGCCTCGTAATCGCCGTTGATGCTGACGTCCTGCAGCTTCGAGTACCAGACTTTTCGCGGGTTCCTGTGAAAGTCGGAAGCCTCGCTCTTGCCGATCAGCATCCGCCAGGTGCATTGCACATCTTTGGCTGTGAACGGCATGCCGTCATGCCATTTCACGCCCTGCCGCAGCTTGAACGTCAGTTTTGTGTTGGTTGAGTCCCAGGACCAGCTTTCAGCCAGATCCGGGATGACGGAATCCAGGCTCTCATGGACTTTCGAGGGATCGAACATCACGAGGTTGTTGAACACCGCCGAAAACGGCGCCACCGAAGCGATGGTCGACTCCTCGAGCAGGGAGGCGCTGGGCGGATTGTCATTATGATAGAGCCGCAACGTGCCGCCCCGCTTTTGCGCGACTGCAGGAGATGCGGCCGATAGCGCGATGGCGAACAGCGCGACGAATGCGGCTCGTGACTTGCCCGGCAAACAGTTGGCGCGCACGCTGACCTCCCGAAACGGTTTTTGTTTTGTATAGAACCGCCGCCGGTCAGGCGCAACGTAGCACCCTGTCATCCGCGCGCGACGCCGTCATACGCGGGCTTGACCCGCGTATCCATCACGCTTCACAAAAAAGCATTGTTCGAAGGAGATGGATTGCCGGGTCAGGCCCGGCAATGACGATACGAGTGGAGCAGTAGCACCCCTAGTTCTGCAGCCTCACGCCGAGCATCACCACCGTCGACGCCGAGCTCGACAGCGGAATGTTGGAATCCAGAATATCCCGCCGCAGCGTGCCCTTGACCCAGAGGTTGCGGGTCATCTTGTAAACCAAATCGCCCTCGATCGAGTAGCTCTTGTCGCGCCTGACGTCGCCCTGATAGTCGTAGGTGCCGTGGGTGAATTTGCCGATTGCGGTGAGCCAGCGGCGGAAATCGTGATCGACCTCGAAGGTGTAGGTGTGCACCAGCACGCCCGAGGTGAGCGGCAGCGTGGTCTCGGCGATCTGGGTGTCGGAAAAGAATCTTGCCGTGGTCAGAGGCGTCGCGTTCCAGACCAGCGAGGCCGAGGTGAGCAGGCCCTTCAGGCGCTCGAGCCTGGGGTCGACATAATTGCGCGCGGCGTAGCCGATCGAGACTTCGCCGGTCAGCAGCCTTGAGAATTCGAAGGAGCTGCCGGCCTTGGCGTAGCCGCCGGAAGAGTCGCGCTGAAAACCGTTGCGGTCGAAGGTGAGGTCGTGCACGCGGGTGTCGCCCTCGACCTCGGCGAACGGCTTCAGGCCGGGCAAGAGATCGTAGCTGACGCGGCCGATGCCCCCATACTGATTAAAATCGCGGTCGTCGTTGGGGGACATGGTGCCGTCGGTGAGCTTGGACTGCTGGTAGGAGGTGCGGTCGATGGTGCCGCCGGCAGAAATCTCCAGGCGATTGAAGTTCTGGTCGAAGCCGAAGGTGCCGCCGAGCGTGGTGTAGACCGGATAGCGCGCGAGCCCCGCCTGGATGTTCGGGCTGCCGGGATTGTCGGTGGCAACCAGCAGGCGGGTCTGCGCGGTCAGGCGCAGATCGTGGCTGACATCGAGACGGCCGTCGATATGGCCGATGAAATTGGGACGGTCGACATCGGTCGGCGCCGACGAAACCGTGCCGTCGATGGTCTGCGGCAGTTGATTGCCATAGCCGGTGAACGATCCCCGCAAGTCGGCGACGACTGCGTGGCGCTCCCAGTCGGAGACCGCAAGAAATTCCGGCGCGACGACATAGAAGGGCGATCCCTTGGGAACGAAGATGCGGCCGGGATTGGTGTCATAGCCGCCGCTTAGCTCCACTGCCGACTTGACGAGAAAGCCGCCGGCATAATCGCCGACCGCGCCGAACGGATCGTCGTCTATTCTGAGGCGCTTGCGCGGCGGCTGGCCGACCACGGTGCCGGCCATCGCGGGCGGGATCGGCGCCTTGTTAGCCGATTCAGACGGCGGAATAGATATCCGCTCCCGCCCGGTTGAAATCAGAGGCCCGGTCGAAGTCACCGGCGCCGGACTGCCGGGACCCGGCGACGCCTTCGGCTTGGCCTGGCCCGGAGAGAGTTTTGGTTTCTTGCGCGTGCGATTGAGCGAATCGAAGCCGGAGCCGGATGCGCCGCTGGCGGCGGGAAGGCCGTAAGTCGGGATCTGGCCGATCCGCGACGGCGCGGGCGCGTCCTTCTCGCGGCGAAGCCGCGCATCTTCGCTGAGATCGGTGGGGTCGGTCGGGTCGGAAGCGTTATCGCCAACCTTGCGCAGCGGCGAATTCTGCGGCGAAACAAAACCATTACGGACGGGGCGGAACAGGTCGGGGGTGAGCGTTTGGGCCTGCACGCACGTCGCATCGAAGGCGATCAGGGCAAGGCATGGCAAAGCGGCACGTAAAGCATTCACGCGCCTGCGGCGGCCCTTTGCTGGACCCGACATCACGATGAAAATACCCCAACGAATTCATAGGTTTGCCGACCGGGCTCCGCGCGCACGAGTGCTGCTCACGGAAAACGTCGTTAATGGAGTTAAAACAATTATGGTTAATGACCCGTTGAGAGCCGGACGCCTGCGTCGCATCGCGAAATCGGCCGTGCTAAGGAGAGGGCCGCGGCGAAGAGCAGCTTTCCCGCTCCCCTGGAACCAGACATGGCCAATTCGAAACCGCTGATGGCAGAATCATCCGGGACAGACGCCAACGCCGCCGTTCAATCCGCGTTGCGCACGCTCGATGCCGGGGTCAACGGCGTCAGTGCGATTGCCACAGCGCTGCAGGGCCCGCTCGGGCCGGCCTTTGCCGAAGCCGTCGATGTCATCCGCGAGGCCAAGGGCCGCGTCATCGTCACCGGGCTCGGCAAATCGGGCCATGTCGCGCGCAAGATCGCCGCGACGCTGGCCTCGACCGGCACCCCCGCTTTCTTCGTGCACGCGGCAGAAGCCAGCCACGGCGATCTCGGCATGATCACGCCGGACGACGTCATCATTGCGCTGTCGTGGTCCGGCGAGCAGCCGGAAATGAAGAACCTCGTCAATTATTCGAAGCGCTTCGCGATCCCGATGATCGCCGTGACCTCCAATGCGGCCTCTCCGCTCGGCGAAGCCGCTCAAATCGTGCTGGAACTGCCGAAGGCGCGCGAAGCCTGTCCGCACAATCTGGCGCCGACCACATCGTCCCTGATGCAGGCCGCGATCGGCGACGCGCTTGCGATCGCACTGCTCGAAGGCCGCGGTTTCACGGCGCTCGAATTCGCC
>JAQGKJ010000797.1 GCA_028290165.1 Bradyrhizobium sp.
TCCAATCCAACCTCGAAGGCGTAATGATCCGCGGAGGATGCTTACCGCCATACTGGCGGCCGCGCCCTGTTCGCATGTGGCAGACCGTATGATCCGGTGGAGATAGACGGCAACAGGTTCGTGCCGCGCCAGTGGAATAATTCTTACATCTTCCCCGGCGCTGGGCTTGGCTCGATTGCGAGTGGCGCACGGTTGATGACCTACGAGATGTTCATGGCCGCGGCCCAAACGCTGGCTCATCTCGTAAGCGAAGCCGACATCAAGCAGGGCAGCCTCTATCCTGCCCTGCCGCGGATACGGGAAGTCTCAGCTCATATCGCCGTTGCCGTTGCAGAGGTGGCTTACAAGCGCGGTCTTGCGACCAGGCCAGCGCCGAACGACCTGATGGCCTATGTTGAATCGCAAATGTACGACCCGCAATATTAAGAGCTTCAAAGACGCCACCGCCACTTTGCCGACCTGTCGCGCGTAACGTCTAAATCGCAACCTGCCGACCGATCTCGACCACCTGATCGGGCGGCAGGCTGAAAAAATCACTGACATGTGCGGCGTTGCGCTCCATGACGGCGAAGATTCGCTCCTGCCAGGCCGGCAGGCCCTTGCCGTCCTCGCGGGGAATTACCGTCTCGCGGCCCACGTAATAGGTCACGTCGTCGAGATCGATCGTGCAACCTAGCGCTTTGCTGGTCGAAAGCAACTCCGGAATATGTGGTCGCTCCATGAAGCCGAAACGCGCCTCCGCCCGCCAGTAGTTCGGCGCGACCTTCTGAATTGAGATCCGGTCGCGGGGCGATACCCACGGCACCGACAGGATATCCACGCGCAGCACGAACAGATGTTCGTGCAGTGCACGGTTATGCTTGACATGCCAGACCATGACCGGCGGCGTATCGCGCTCGGTCCGGGTGGGGAACACGGCCGTGCCGGGAACGCGCGGGATTTTCTTTGCGGCGATCTGAGCCATGAACTCCGGGACCGGGATCAGCGCTTCGTGCATGCGTGCCGCGACGGCTTCGGAGCCGCGGTGCCAGATCCACATCACGCCGTAGACGCAGATCGCGAAGATCAAGGGCACATAGCCGCCCTCACCTATCTTGGTAAGATTAGCAAGGAAGAACGCGCTGTCGACGGTGAAAAAGAAACCCGCGACGGCGCCGGCAGCCAATAAGCTCCAGCCCCAGATCTCGCGCATCGCAATGAAAAGCAGCGCCGAGGTCATCAGCATCGTCAGCGAAACAGCGATGCCGTACGCGGACGCCAAGTTATCGGACTTGCCAAAGCCGATCGTGAGCCCAACAGTCACGATCATCACCAGCCAGTTGACGACGCCGACGTAGATCTGCCCATAACCTTCTGAAGAAGTCTGCTTGATCGTCAGCCTCGGCAACCAGCCAAGCTGGATCGCCTGCCGTGTCATCGAGACCGCCCCGGTGATGATCGACTGACTGGCGATGATGGTTGCGACCGTCGCCAGCACGATCAGCGGCAGCAGCAAAATCTCAGGACAGAGCCGAAAGAAGATATTGCCGTCGGTTGGTGCACCTTCCACCACAAGCGCCGCCTGCCCGGCATAGTTCAGAATCAGGCTCGGAAACACGATCGCGAACCAGGCAAGTTTTATCGGCCCCCTGCCGAAATGCCCCATATCGGCATAGAGCGCCTCGGCGCCGGTGACGCAGAGAAACACCGCGCCCAGCACCCAAAAGCCGCTAGCCCCGTGTGAAAACAGATACGACAGGCCGTAGACCGGATTGATCGCGGCGAACACGGACGGATGCTGCACAATGCCCGAAATTCCCATTGCTGCGATGGCCGCGAACCAGACCAGCATCACCGGGCCAAACCAGTGGCCGATCGCCGTCGTTCCCCGTGACTGGATCGCAAACAGAGCTATCAGGATCGCAACAGCGGCGGGAACGACGTACGACTGCAGGTCCGGCATCGCCATATTGAGGCCCTCCAGCGCAGAGAGCACCGAAATCGCCGGCGTAATCGCGCCATCACCGTAGATCAGCGCCGCCCCGAACAGGCCGACAGCCACGATGGTTGGTCGCCGCTGCTTCTTCACTCCCAACAAGGCCATCAAGGCGAGGATGCCACCCTCGCCGTCATTGTCGACACGCATCGCGAATGAGACATATTTTACCGTGGTGACGATGAAGAGAGTCCAGAGCACCAGCGAAAGCGCACCCAGGACCACACTTGCGTCGGAAGACTTTTCCGCTACTCCAAGAATAGTCTTGAAGGTATAGAGCGGGCTGGTGCCGATATCCCCGAATACGATGCCTAACGCCGTCAGGCCCAGAATTGGCAGCTTGCCCTGCGGGGCTGGTCGGGCCGTTTCGACGACATCCGGTATCGTGGTTTCGCTCAATGGTGCGTCCCGTACAAAAAGTTGATCGTTAGCCGGCAGGCAGCAGGGCTGCGGACCATCATTATTGGCGTCTCGCCGCTAGATATAGCGCGACTGAGCGGAAGAACCGATCGCTTTTCGTAGAATTATCCCGCTGCATTGCGACACCTGAACGACCGGCTCGCAGTTTTGCGAGGACGCCAGGTCGGCGTCGATTGCACCTCAACCAGGCAACGCCTCGCGGTCAACGCGGCCAGACGTTTCGGCAGCGCCTAAGGCTTGCGGGTTCGGTAACAGTCAGGAGAGGCAGTCGGAATGAACGACCAGTTTTTCCTCAGCAAAAAACTGCAGCGCTCCATAACCTTCCATATCGACGGCGTACCTGAAATTGCCCTCAACCGTCGGGAATACCGCGACGACCATGCCGCCTTCATGATCGTCAACGGCCCTGTCGACCTTATCGCCGATTACGAACTTCGACATCGAAAACTCCTTCTGGAATCATCGACGCCATTGTCTGCCCAAAATGGTTAACGTTTCTTAAGCACATCCGATGTTGCAACCAGATTCATTCACAGACCCGGGCCAACTGGAAAAAACGCTATGCTATTCAATAGCTTAGATTCAGATTTTGGTTGCGCCGAGCCCGAAATCGGACGTTTGACCGTCGGCCGTGGCGATCAGCTGCTTCGGCACCAGCAGAAGGGTTGGAAGGATCAAGGCATAGACGGTCGTGATCGCGATGACGCAAACGGTAAAGCCGCCATAGTGATCGTAAAGGTTGGTTCCGAGAACATCTCCAAATCGCGATACCACGAAATAAAGGCTACCGGACATCATCAAGGTCGTCCCCTGCAGCCCCGGAGGGCAGGACCGAATAATCAGGTCCATATAGGCCCCGGTAGCAACACCGCCCATCAGGCCGATCGGCACCGCGGCGATCAATGCGCCCGTCATTGAATGAATGAAGAGCAATGGAACCATTTGCGGGATCGCGGCCACCGTCCCCCATAACAGCAAAATCTTCAGGGGAAATTTTCGGCAGAGAAATCCGTACACGATGAAAGTCGGAATGAAGGAAGCGGCGAAGATCGCGTTCCATTGACCCCATTGGGCATCGGTAGCGTGCAGGGTGTTCTGGAGGTGATATTGCAGCGGCGTGGCTGAGCCAGGCGCGAAATTCCACAATAGCCAGATCAGCAGAGCCGGATAGATCGGTCAGTGGCGCACGAGCCTTTTCATATCCTTCACCGGGTGCCTGTCGATCCCGTTTTCGACGCGGACGTTGTCGAAAACGTCTGCGGGCTTCCACAGGGCATACATTGCAATTGCGGCCATGATCGCGGCGCCAACGAGAAACAGGATAAGGACGGCCCGATCCGGGTCTTTTTCTTCGAGCAGACCACTGAGTGTCCCGCCGATGAGCAACGCTCCGAAGGTGGGGATCGACAGGAAGACGTTCCACACCGCGCTGATCTGACCGGTCATCGCATGTTGCTGGCCAATCGTCGAAGTCAGTCCGGTTTGAGCGCTTGCGACGAAAAGGAATGAAGTCGTCAACAGGACCACCGCAACGAGAAGCGTCACGTAGGTGATTGGTATGAAAGCAAAGACGACGTAGAGCACGGCAGTGATACCGCCGAACAACAGCATGAATCCACGATCCTTCATCCCGAGCGGGTTCCAGATATCCCGGATAAATCCGAAGACAAAGGACAGGTAGAGCGGGATTGCGGCCGCGAGCCGAAAATTCGCGACCTCATGTGCTTTCAAGTGCAATCTGTTCTTAAGAAAAAAGCTGATGGGAATATCGATCAGGCCTCCTGACGGACCACCGAAGGCCAGGAGAACGATCAAGATACCAAGATAAACAAAAATGCGATGCCGCACCGAAGGCGACAAATCGACAGGGGCGGCCGAGACAGCCGTCACGGTCGCTGTAGAACGGTCAATCGTCATTACGTGCAATCGATACCCTGGAACGGCAATGGAGCCATCGTACCGGCCCAAAGGATATTTTGACAGCTTTGACCGCGATCTCCGAACAAGCCGCCCTAGACCAGGCCCAGTTCCGCCGGGTGGACGCCCGCGAAAATCCGCTGAACGCTGGCGGTCTCCAGCCCAAACATGCGCTGGAATAGTCCTGCGAACATCGCACGATAGTCGGTCAGGACGGGGTAGTCGCGGTTCTGAAAGAGATTTGCCTGGTCGATCTTGACCTGTTCGCCAAGGATGCGGTCGCCATTGATGCCGCCTCCCATCACCCAATAGACGCTGCCGTGGCCGTGATCGGTACCGCGGTCGCCGTTCTCGCGGAAGGTGCGGCCGAACTCGGAGATCACGACGACCACCGTATCTCTCCATCCCGCCGGTCCGATCTCCTCGGAGAACCCGGCGAGCGCACGGCCGAGTTCGCCGAGGCGATGGGCGAGATAACCGGTGGCTGCGCCCTGATTGACATGGGTGTCCCAACCGCCGACATCGACAAAGCCCAGATTGAACTGCTCGCGCATCAACCGGCCGATGCGCCGCGCCGACAGCTCGAAGCCGCGCGGCGAAACCGCACCGCGATTGGCCGCGTTCATTTCCTCGGATATCGATTTGTAGACATCGTCGCGAACCCTGAACCCTTCCGAAACAGACGAAGCAAGCTCGCTTTGCGCGTACATTTTTTTGATCAGCGCGGCCTGGCGATCATCAACGCCTGGCTTGCCTACGCTGTTTATCCCGATATTCGGAATCTGCGACTTGCCGCGGAAGGTCAGCGGTAGCTGTTCGGTAAAGGAGATCGGCTTGACGCGAGTGAGTTCACTGGCGAGCCTGCTCATGAAGCCTGAGCGATAATCGCGGGAGCCGCCGGTCGACTGGCCGAGTTCAATCGTGTCCTGGGTCTCGAAGTGGCTCCGCGTCAGATCATCGCTCGTGCCTGCAAAGGGAATGAACGCGACTTCCCGCTTGCCCCAAAGCGGATACTGTCTCGCAACGCTGGATGCAATCCGCGGTGAGCGACAGCGCCGAGTTCGGATTGCCGACATCGGGCTCGGCGATGCCGAGGGTGGGCCGCGAACTATGGTAGAAGTCGCTCGACACCGGCACCACGACATTGGCGGCATCGTAGGCGCCGCGCAGGATCGGTGGCTGGCGCCGCCCAGACGCGGCCAGCTACCGTCAGTGGAGCTAAGGCAGCAAATGCCTTGATCAGATCTCGGCGATTCATGGTCCGATCCTCATGATGATTAGCGCATGAACTCCGGCGACGACAAAAACAGCGTGTTCCAGTCCTGCGGAGAGACCGCCTGGTCGAGCGCGGTAAGCGTCGTCGGGCCCAATGCCTGCCGCAGTCCATTGAAGTAGAGCGAGTTCGCAATCAGGGGAAAGGCCGGCTGATCGACCGCGTTCGGTCCATCGGGTTTGAACAGGCCTGACGAACCCG
Source organism: Bradyrhizobium sp. (assembly GCA_028290165.1). Next base: position 5,787 of record JAQGKJ010000797.1, read on the forward strand.
AACCGATCTGCCGCGCGATCTCGAAGCGCAGCATCATTTGTCCCGGTCCGTTCCAGGAGGCCGAGGTCATCGCATAACCATCCGGCGTATCGTGATTGAACAGTCCTTCGCTGAGACGGTTCATCCAGCTCTGGATCGGCACTGTATTGAGGATCACCTTGTCGTCGTAGGCCAGGCGAACCGCCGAGAGCACGTATTGAACGGGATCCTTGAATTTCGCGCCAGGCTTGAGCGATACGACAAATTCCGGCGCTTGAACCATCGTCGAAAGCACCGCAGCGATGTCGCCGTCGGTCGCTTTGAAGGTTTGCGTCATCCGCTGCACCAGCGATTCCGGCGGATTGTCCGATACGAAATAAGTCGCGATCTGGCGCGAAAGATGGGTGGCGGTCGCCGGATGGCGGGCCAGGATATCGACCGCTTCGTCGACTTCGGCCAGCCCCCGCCCCTTGATCGCGTGACCAAGGAAAGTCTTGTCGCCATAGTCATGGCGGACAGGATTGAATTCAAAGGCGCCCTCGCGCACGAGCTGCGATTGCAGCTCCGGTTTCAGTTTGGGATCTTCCGGCTTCAGATCAATTCCGACACCCGTCAAAATGCGCGCCAGTGCCTCGACATCCGATTGCGCATAACCCGAGCCGACGCCCATGGTGTGCAGTTCCATGATCTCGCGGGCATAGTTCTCGTTCAGGTGGCCGGCGGCATTGTCGGCATTGTCGAGATAACGAAGCATCGCCGGATGACGCAGGGTGGCGACGAGGAGATCGCGGAACTTGCCGAGCGCATAGGGCCTGATCGCCCGGTCCTCGTAGTCGCCGACCAGGATGCGAATGTTGGCCTTGTATTGATGAACGTTGAAATGGTTGAACCAGAACCAAGTCATTCGTTCGCGCAATTGATCCGGCGCGTACAGTGCCCGCAGGATCGTGCGTGCCGCCGCCTGTTTCGCTCGATCGTTCATGGCCTGTTGATAGACCTGCTGCGCGGCCTTCCTCTGGTCGGGATCGGCGACCTGATTGGCGGACTTCGCCTGCTGGTCGAACGAGACCGCAATGTCGAACGGAAACTTGTGCACGTCAGGCATCGCCTCGATTTGCGTTCGAGCCGCATCAGGCAACGCGGCGTTGGGGGCCGGATGCAGTTGTTCCGCAAGCCAGCGTTCCGTGCCGATCGCCTGCAAATGCGCGGCGCTTGAGGCATTGATCCCCCAGGTAAGCCGGTCGAGCATGACCAGGTCGCGGGGGTTCAATTCGGCGGCATCCGCGGTAACGGTGCTGAGAATTTGAGCGGCCAGGACCAGGGCGGCACACAACGGCAAGGCGACCGACGGGCGGCGGGGAGATTTTTCCGGGTCATTTTGTTGAATCATTGATATTGCCAATCTTGCAACGGTGCAGACTGGAATCTGAATCCCTCGGAACGACCGGCTCTGCCAGGCACGCCGGGTCTTAACGCAGCCTCCCTAGCGTATCACCATCCCTCCCGATCAATCTGGCGGAGAGCGCATGAATATGTCCTGAACGAAAATCATAGAAATGACACAGGAGCCAGGTTCCCGCGCAAATGCCCTGTCGGACGGATCGCTAAGCGCGGGCCTCCGTCGTAGCGAGGGCTGGGCAAAGCTCGGAGAACCGCCCTATTCAACCCCAAGTGGGCAAGGCTGCCGACATCGACGTCCCGCGTTGCCGCCGGACGAGGGCTGGTCGATTTAAGGAATGAAGCACGATCAGGGATGCAGCAGGCTCAAGGTGCGCAGCTGGCCGCCTTTAGGCTACTCGCTGGCTATTTGCACTTGCGCTGAGCGAAAAATCCCCGCTCCAGAGACCTGCGACGCGATCAGGAATGCCACAACAACGGCCGGCACGCTTATCAGTCTTAAGAATTGATCCACCGAAAGCATCGTCATCGTCCCCCAGAGTGATTTCAAAAGTCCTATTCACAAGACGCGTTCAATTCGCCCCTTGCATAGTCTGCCGATCATTTGTCAGAAGCAGGTCTGTGTAGGCCGCCCCGGAAATCGTTAGCAGCGCCAGAATCGAAATAACCGCCAACGTTTTCATGTGGCGATGGTCGGTTCCGATTGTGGCCAAAAACGTCAGGGCTTGGCGCATTTTTGGGACCAAGCCGGGAACAATCGTGGCGCTCCGGCGGACTTACTCGATGATCCCGTCCAGACGACAAGCGTCGTCGACGTCTTGAGGCTGAGCGGATTGGCCGCCTTCAGATGCGCACACTTCGACCTTGGCCGGCTCCCCAGGATTTGCCGCCGCCATCGAAATCGTTGCCAAGCGCCCTTATGCCGGCATTGACCTTTGGCTTGGCGGGTATATCGTTATGATCATAACGATACACCCAAGGGAGACCGCCATGGGTCAAAGCGCCACCAGGCCCGCGCACGATTTCACAGATCGCACGAAATACGATGCGCTCATGGAGGTCGTAAGAAACCGCCTGACGACACGGGCTTTCGATTCCAGTTACATCATGCCGGCGGAGCATTACGAAATGATCCTGGAAGCCGCGCGCCATGCCCCGTCGGGGGCAAACGCCCAGCCGTGGCACTTCATTGCCGTCACTGACCAGGACTTGAAGAACAAGATCACCGAATACTTTCGGGAAGAACAGGTGATGCGGGCCAGGCTCAAGATGAAATTCCCGACGCCTGACTACCGCGCTCTGGCGTCTGCTCCAGGATTCATCGTGGTCGCCAGCGACTTTCGCTGGGTCAAGGCATTCCCGGTCCTGAACGACAGCTCCGAACTCGACAAGATGTACAAGGAAAACGCCGAACGTATCCTGCTCCAAAGCGTGGCGGCCGCGACCATGTCGGCGCATCTCGCTGCCGCTGCGCTCGGATATAATGTTTGGTGGGTGACCGCTATCGGCCAGGAGAAGGCCCAGCAAGCCATGAAGCCGCTGCTCGGCATTCCCGCGGAATTGTCGGTGCTCGATATCATGTGTTTCGGTCCGCCGGCCAAGCCGCCATACAAACGCTGGAAGAAAAGTCTGGCGGATATCAGCAATTGGAACCGGTTCGATGCTTCCCACTTCATGACGGAAGCGCAGATCGACGAATGGGTGGCAACCACCCGTCACAAGGTGATGTATCGGGATGCGCAGAACGTCGACTAAGGCGGCCACAGGTGTCGAACCGGCGTACCGCCTGGAAGACCAGGTAGGATTCCTCCTGCGTCGCGCCTATCAGCGCGCGTCATCCAATCTCATCGAGCGGATGGGGCCTTCCGATTTGACGGCTCCGCAATTTGCGACGTTGGCCCGGCTCTACGAACGCGGAACGCTTTCGCAGAACCTTCTCGGCAGGCTCGTCGCCATGGAGCCCGCCAATATCCGGGACGTGGTGCTGCGGCTGAAAAGGCGCCGCCTCGTGATGACGCGGCGCGACCCGGAAGATGGAAGGCTGGTCCTTGTCAGTTTGACTCCCGCCGGTTTGTCGCTCGTTGAGAAACTACTGCCTATCGAGATCGAATGCACAGCCAAGACACTGGCTCGGCTGAACGCGACTGAGAAAACACTTCTTTATGAACTGCTGGACAGGCTGGCCGATAGCTAAAAAAACGGTTGCCTTGGGAGAATGGAATGGCTGTAGCGGATTCAGAACCCAGCACCAACTATCAGAATTTCCTCCAGGTCATCAAGAAGCGCCGCAGCGTCCGGCGCTTCGAAACGGGCAAAAAGGTCGACCGTGAAACCCTGCTGAAAATCGCCGAAGCAGGTCGCTGGGCCCCAACGGGCGCCAACGCGCAATGCTGGGACTTGATCGTCGTCGACGACGCCGACACCAGGCAAGCGGTGCTGGACGTATTCTTGCGTCAATCACAAAGGCTGGTCGATCACGCCAAGGGTTTCCCGGCGGTCAAGAAAACCTACCTTGCAAACACAGTTGCAATTTTCGTCGTGCTGGGCGATCCACATTTCAAGGTGTGTTTTCCGCAAGGAACGAGCCCAGAATGGCAGCGGGAATACAGCGAGAACAATGAACGCATTTTTCTGGCTTCACTCGGCGCCGCAATCCAAAACATTCAACTCGCTGTCACCGCTTGCGGTTTGACATCGGCCTGGCTTTCGGGAGGCGGCGAAGACAAAACCAACGAAGAGCTTGCAGACGTTCTGGGATATCCCCGGTTTCTCAGCGCGATCGGGACCATTCCGGTCGGCTATCCGGAAAAGGATGTCAGCCGGCGCTATCGGCGACCGCTCGAAAAAATCGTGCGCTGGAATCGATATGATGCAGCAAAACTGCGGCCTGATGCGATGATTGGGCATTACGTTGCTGACGTGAGGCCGTTTGCGATGTATCGCGGCATGGAAGACGTCGGCGAATGGGAAGATGCCGACGAGATCCTTGGCCGATGGAAGGATTTTTACATCTGCCGCTAGAACGCGATCATCACGCGGATGCCTGCCAATCGTCTCATTCGATCACCTCGTCGGCGCGCATCGCCTGCCAGCCCTGCGCCGAGAGCCGCCACCATCGGCCAACCGGCCGCTACAGGACCCCAGACCCAGGAAATTCGCGCAGCGTTTCCGCGCGCCCGGACTAGCCCTAACCCCATCGATTTTTAGCCAGTCGTCCATGCGGTTCAGACGAAATTGAGCGCGTGAAGCCCCGCTCAACGGGGCTAGAACGCGTTTGACGCGGATCGTTGCCGGCCCGCCAGTTTTGCCGTAACGTCACCACAATAAAAACAGGGAGGAATTGCCGATGGACGTCGTCCCATTGGGTCCGGGATTCGCCGCCGAACTGCGCGGTGTGACGCTTACGGATGTCGCCTCGGACGATGCCGCCTATGCGGCGGTGCGCGCGGCGTTCGAGGAACGTTCCGTTCTGGTCCTGCGCGACCAGGAGGTGACCGACGAGATTCAGCTCGCCTTTTCGCGCCGCTTCGGCCCACCGGAAGTGACCAAGATCGGCTCGCAGGGCACAGGTTCGCATTTCGTGATCCTGAGCACCATCGGCCCGGACGGAAAGGTGGTGCCGCCAGATCACCGGCTTTCGTTGCGCAGCAAGGCCAATCAACTTTGGCATACTGATTCTTCGTTCAAGCGCGTGCCGGCGCTGACCTCGATCCTTTCGGCGCGCGTCATCCCGGCGCGCGGCGGCGAAACCGAATACGTCTCGACCCGCCTTGCCTTCGAGCGTCTCGACGCGGGCCTGCAACAGAGGCTGAAGAATTCCTTTGCATGGCACGATTACGCACATTCGCGGAGCCAGGTCGCACCGGACCTCGCAAGCCCCGAGGAGCGCGCGGCGCTGCCGCCGCAATGCTGGCGCATGGTATGGAAGAATCCCGTCAACGGCCGCGGCGCGATCTACCTCGCCTCGCACGCCTATGCGGTCGAGGGTTTGGAGCCGGCGGCGGGAAAAAAGCTGATCGACGAACTAATGGAGGCCGCGACCGCGCCGGGGACGAGCTACCTGCACCAATGGCACAGGGGCGACGTCGTGATGTGGGACAACCGCGCCACCATGCATCGCGGACGGCCCTGGGCGGCGCACGAGGCGCGATTGATGGTGCGTACGACGATCTCGGCCACCGAGGCGGACGGCGTCGAAACCATGCGCCTGCCATCGTCGCAGGCGGCGGAATAGCGGCGTTGCGCTTAAGTGGCTGAGTTTCCTAGGCGGAGCATCCAGCCCCGTTCACCCATGCAGCGGCCATTATGTGAGCGCCTTTCGACTTTGCTGGCCGCTATGTGGCCAAGCTCTTCCCGGCACCATGACCGGCGAACTGTCGCCAAGAAAAGCAAGGAAACGCGATGACGAAGATATTGAAGGTACGAAGCGTCGAACTGCTGGCTTGCGACGCCGGCTGGAGAAACTACCACTTTGTCAAGATCACCACCGAAGACGGCACTGTCGGTTGGAGCGAATTCGACGAGGGTTTTGGCTCGCCCGGCGTCGGTGCCGCGATCCAGCGTCTCTCGGCGCGGGTGGTGGGACAGAACGCCTTCCAGCACGAGCGAATCTATGCGGAGCTTTTTTCAGCGACGCGCCCCGCGGCCGGCGGCGTTGTCGCGCAGGCGCTCGGTGCGATCGAAAACGCGCTGCTCGACGCCAAAGCAAAGCAGCTCGGTGTACCCTGCTACGAATTGCTCGGCGGCAAAATCCGCGATCGCGTTCGCGTCTACTGGTCGCATTGCGCCACCTGGCGCATCAATCATCCCGACTGGTACAAGCCGGCGATCACCGATCTCGATGGCGTCAAGGCGATCGGTCGCGAAGTGCGCGAGAAGAACTTTACCGCGCTGAAGACCAACATCTTCACCTACGACGCGGGCACGCCTACGGGCTGGCGGCCCGGCTTTGGCGTGCCTTTCCAACCCGAGATCAACGTCGACCGCAGAGTGTTGCGCGATCTGCGTACCCATCTCGAAGCCATCCGCGATGGCGCGGGACCCGATGTCGACATCCTGCTGGACCTCAACTTCAACGCCAAGACCGAAGGGTATCTGAAAATCCTGCGCGCGATTGCCGACCTTGACATGTTCTGGATCGAGATCGACAGCTTTAATCCGGAAGCGCTCGGCTACCTAAGGCGTCAAAGCCCGCATCCGATCTCGTCATGCGAGACGCTCCTGGGCTTGCGCGAATTCCTGCCTTATTTCCGCGAACAGGCGATGGATGTCGCGATCATCGACACGCCATGGAACGGGGTGTGGCAGTCGATGAAGATCGCAGCGAGCGCCGAGGCGCGTGAGGTCAACGTCGCCCCGCATAATTTCTATGGCCACCTCTGCACCATGATGAACGCCCACTTCAGCGCGGCGGTACCGAACTTACGAATCATGGAGACCGATATCGACCGGCTGGCATGGGATCACGAGTTGTTCACCCATGTGCCGGAGATTGTAGAGGGCTATCTCGTCATGCCGGACCGGCCCGGCTGGGGCACCGAGCCGAACGAGGAAGGGCTTCGCGCCCATCCGCCGAAAGGTGTTGGCGGATTGCTGAACTATGGCCGAAAAGCCTAGCCGTTGCGGCGTGTTTACGCGCCCTGCGGGTCGCATAACCGACGCGGTCCTGCCTAGTTCGATCTGTGAGACCCGGCCGTTGGATGAGCTGAAAGATTTGTGAGCCTGGTCTGGCCGCTGCTGTTCGCGTCGATCGCGATCGCGACAACGCCGGATAGCAGCAGAAGCGCGCTGTAAAACACGACCATGCCGACTACCCATTTGCGATAGATGGAGCGATCCTCAAGCGTCGCCTCTCGATAATTTTTCGTTGATAGTCCGTTGGAACAGTGACCAGCATCGTCTCCATGTTCAAGCATAACAGCCTCCAGACGTTGACCGGTTGGAAACAGGAACAGATTCCCGCGATTTGCGGGATCGGGATTAAACAGTGGTTGAACTCTCTTGAGCCGGTTCTCTCGAAAACCGGCAAAACCTTGGCCCTGCTTCATTGATGTACCCGCACCACCGGAATATCGATGACGATTTGTCCGAGCACCAAATCAAGCCGGGCTCCGAATTTCCTTGCAAAATGCCGCATCGGCCAGTCGGTCCTCTCGCAGACAAAACGAAGCGTGTGCGCATCACAGGAACTCGCCCAATCCATAGCCTGCTTGAGCAACGCCGAGCCTATGCCCTGTCTTCGCCAAGCTTCATCAACACATATGTTCGCCTCGACGCGACCCTCCGAGACACTCGCAGCGCAGACAACGCCCCGTATTTCATTCGCAACAAAAAATCCCGCCGTCCACGCAGGCGGCGGCGAAAGCATCTGACCCACGGCCTGGAAGAATTGATCGCGAGGGCCGCCGGCGCTACCCAGCAGATCAAGAACGTCAGCCTCGCTGCGCGGGCCGAACTGCCGCACCATCCTGTCGGCGCCACGGCCGACAGAATCGCGGTACGTTGCAATCATCGTCATATCGGCGAACTTCGGCTGGAGCTTTTGACTGATTCGTGAGCGCCGTTCGAATGTCGGGCGCGTTACGGAAACACAGTCATCGATGCCAAATCGCCGGGTGCCATTCCGGACGACATCGAACCCCAATAGATCGCAATCACAAGCAGAATTGCAAAAATCGAATACCCAAAACGATCGTGACATCGTGATTTCTGACTTCACGCTGAGCTTTTGCAAACCTTGTTTGTTGCGCAATTTCCATTGTCTTATCTCCAATGTGATGAGCGCGACCTGATGGCGCACTGAAGAAAATACATTTTTACGCTGCAGACTGATATGATCTTGATCACATCGACCGAACTGAAAACGAACAAACTACGGCGCTTCAATACGCAGAACATAGGACAGCAGAATTTCAATTTTGCGACGAAGCACGATTGGTCTCTGAGGTATCAGCAAAATGTCCGATGGCTGATTCGCCTACTCTTTCACCACGTGGCGATCTACCAGCAAGAGACGTACCAAATATTTGGTGATTGGAAACTCTCGGGATTCCGGTTTCGGAATCCTGCGCCGCGTGCCCTGGGATCATTTCTTATGCACGAGTGAGCACAAATCCGGCGTCCACACCCGTCTGCAATTACAATTCGGCGTTACCGTCGGATGCGTGAACGGATTCGCCGCAAATTGAACATCGAAGCATCGCAGAACAAACCGGGCGAGTGGATGTTGTCTTCCCGACAAGCGGGATGCGGAGAAATATGCCAGAATCATTCAACAAGGTTCCCGAGGTCACGCTCGCTTTCTGGATCATTAAAATCGCAGCAACCACGTTGGGAGAGACCGGCGGCGATACCGTCACCATGACGCTCAACTGGGGCTATTTGGCCGGGACCGCCCTCTTCTTCGCGGCACTGGTTCTGCTGGTCGCCTGGCAGATCATAGCGAGGAAATTTCATCCCTTCCTCTACTGGGCGACAATCATCGCCTCCACGACATTCGGTACAACGATGGCGGATTTCGCCGACCGGTCCCTGGGGATCGGCTATACCGGCGGCTCGTCAATCCTGTTGTTCTGCTTGTTGGCCGTCCTTGGCCTCTGGTATTGGTCGCTCGGCTCGATTTCGGTCGACACCGTCAGCACACCCAAGGTGGAAGTGTTCTATTGGGCAGCCATCACGTTTTCACAGACGTTGGGGACCGCGCTTGGTGACTGGATGGCGGATTCGACCGGTCTCGGGTACGAAGGCGGGGCGTTGGTGTTTGGCGCCGCGCTGGTGGTTGTCGCGGCTGGGTATTTCTGGACCAACGTATCGCGGGTGACGTTGTTCTGGGCGGCATTCATTCTCACCCGGCCGCTGGGCGCTACCGTCGGTGACTTCCTCGACAAGCCCAGAGATCATGGCGGCCTTGCCCTGAGCCGTCCGCTTGCCTCGGCGGTCCTCGCGATCTTCATATTGGTCTGTCTGCTCGTGCTGCCGCAACGGGCCGGTTCGCATCCAGGCCAACCTGGAATGGTGCGGGAGTAGAAGAAGGACCCGAGTTACTCCCGCGCCTGACCGCGGGGCATCGCGCAAAGGGTCTGGAGCATTGCCGCCGAATTGAGAACCGCAAATTTCTCGCGCGAAGCAAGATAACCGACCGCTTCGTCAAAGGTTTGTGCGTCTTCGATTTTCGCGCGCGCAATAGCCAAATCCGGGTCGATTTGGCCGCGATTGCGGGGCTTGCCAGTCGGCAGGTTCATCAAATGATTTTCCAGCAACTGGCTGTTGTTGCAGAGTTCCAACAGAGGACAACCGACTGCCTCATCGGGGCCGTTCGCCAACTCGTTTGCGCGAACCAAGACCCGCGGCGGAGCGGTTTGCTCGGGGGTGCGAAACAGCCTGGAGTCAGAGTTGGAGGCTTTGGATGACAGCATCGCGATTGGAATGCACAGCAGCAGGCCGACAACGACGGGCGCCATCCAAAGCAGCAGCGGCAACGACACCGCGAACGCACTGGCAGCCATGGCAGCACCAACGAGCGTGGGCAATGCATATTTACGGAATAATTCACTGCGAGGCAGTGCGCCGTCATCGCGGCGCTGAACCTGCCAGCCTGCATCGCGTCCCAGCAGGATTTCTCCGACCGCCGTGGATTGAAAGACCATCATGACGGGCGCGGTCAGGCCCGACAGAAACGTCTCGGCAATGACGCCTGCAAAAACGACCAACCCTCCCCCGAA
>JAQGKJ010000201.1 GCA_028290165.1 Bradyrhizobium sp.
AGCGAATTCGAACCATCGAAGGGTTCGCCACGCCGACCGGGGTCGTCAAGGGAACTCCTTGACAGTTTCATTGACCTAAATACCCTCCCGCTTTCGTGTTTCTCGCCAGAGAAGCGCAAGTGGTAATGGAACCGGTGTTGATATCCGAGACCGCAAGCGCGCAGAATTCCTGATCGCCGCGGAGAAACGGATACTCGAGATGGTGGCTAAAGGGAATTCGCTCGCTGAAATACTTGATAGCCTATGCCGACTCGTGGAGGCACAAGCGGGCAACGTCCTGGCGTCGGTCTTGTTGGTGGACGGCGATCGCTTGCGGCATGGTAGCGCACCTAGTCTTCCGAAAGCCTATACCGATGCCATCAATGGCACGGTGATTGGACCATCAGCGGGCTCCTGCGGGACAGCCGCATACCGTGGCGAACCGGTGATCGTGGAGGACATCGCGACCGACCCGTTGTGGGCGGACTATCGCGACCTGGCTTTGCCCCATTCTCTGCGCGCCTGTTGGTCCACACCGGTTTTCTCGTCGCAAGGCAAAGTGATTGCGACGTTCGCAATGTATTATCGCGAGCCGCGCCGACCGACCCAGCGGGATCAAGAGATCATTGACCAGATCACGCACCTCGCTGGTGCCGCAATCCAACAGAAATTGGCACAGGAGAAACTACAGCGAAGCGAGGCCTATCTGGCTCAATCGGAGCAGCTGACGCACACGGGCACTTGGGCTTGGGATCCCCGCACCGAAAAGACGCTCTATTGCTCCGAGGAAATGTTCCGGATTTTCGGATTGGATCCACGGGAGAGGTCACCGGCTCGGGAAAGTTTTCGGCAGCGTGTCCACCCCGAGGATCGCGATCGGGTAAAGAAGAGCTTTGAGAGGTCGCTCCGCGAAAAAATAGACGGGTTCGACGAGTTTAGGGTTCTTCTGCCTGACGGAACAGTTAGGCACATCGCTTCCTCAGGCCATCCGGTTCTCGATGAAGACGGCGAGATCATCGAGTTTGTTGGTACTGCCGTAGATGTGACCGAACCCAAACGGGCTGAGCTCGACCGTCGACGCTTGGCGTCATTGGTTGAACAGGCCGCCGACCTTATGGCGATTGCCGACCTCAGCGGAGGGACGCCGATCTACCTGAACAAGGCCGGGCTGAAAATGGTTGGATTCGACAGCTGGGAAGAAGCGAGGACGAGGCGCGGAATTCACTACATTTTCCCCGCAGACCGTCAGTTCGTGAATGAGGTCCTTTGGCCGACCGTGCTGGAGAAGGGCTCCTGGTCGGGAGAGATGCGTTTTCGCCATTTCAAGACCGGAGATCCGATCCCGGTCCTCTATTCGGCTTTTCGGATCGACGATCCGGATACCGGGCAGCCTGTGAACGTCGGGAACGTGTGCCGCGATATCACCGAGCGCAAGCTCGCGGAAGCAGAAGCACGCGAAAGCGACCGGCGCTACCGTGAGATGCAGATGGAGCTGGCGCATGCGAACCGCCTCGCGACCATGGGACAGCTCACGGCCTCGATCGCCCACGAAGTGAATCAACCGATCGCCGCGACGGTCACCAACGCAGAGGCTGCTCTGCGCTGGCTCAGTGCTGGATCATCGCATCTGGAGGAGGTGCGGCAGGTACTCACCAGCATCGTCGAGGATGGCACCCGCGCAGGCGAGGTGATCCATCGGATCCGTGCGCTTATGAAGAAGGCACCGCCTCAGAAGGATCGTTTGGAAATCAATGCAGTGATCCTCGAAATCATTGAGCTCACGCGTGGCGAAGCGATGAAGTATGGCATTTCGGTCTTGACGGAATTGGCCGACCAGTTACCCGTGGTTGAAGCAGATCGTGTCCAATTGCAACAAGTGCTGCTTAACTTGATCGTCAATGCTCTTGAAGCAACAGGCGCCGCCAACGAGGGGCCGAGAGAATTGCTGATCAGCACAGAAAAAGTCGAAGCCGGCGGCGTGCTGGTCGCAGTGCGGGATTCGGGTCCGGGACTGACGGCAGCGATGCTCGAGCGGGTGTTCGAGTCTTTCTACACGACGAAGCCGACCGGTTTAGGGCTGGGCCTCTCAATCTGCCGTTCGATCATCGAGGCGCATGGCGGACGCCTTTGGGCGAGCACGAACCAGCGGCGTGGCACCGTCTTTCAATTTACGCTTCCTGGCGACGCAAACATTCCGTCGTGATCGAAAACGCTGGCAGCGGACGTCGCACACACCGTTTGAAACGTCTGATCTCGTCTTAAGTGCCCTTATTAGTAGCACCGCGTGATATTTACGGTTTGCTCTCTGCCGTCACGCCCGGCAACCGTTACGGCCTCCGCGGGGCAGCTCGGCACATATGGCCGATCGGAAGGTGTGACATTCGGCGGATATCGATGTGCCCAATCCCAGGGAACATCTTGTGTATACGTGTAATGGACATCGCCTGATCCTGGTTGCGTAACATCTCCCAAGGGTTCGCCATTCGATGGCCCGTAGAAGCCATTCGATGGCCCGTAGAAGAAGTCTCCCGGCCAGAAGGCCCCTACATTGTTTCTCCGGTGATGCCGGAGCGATTGGGCGACTGACGGATGGGAAATCGAACGCGACGAAGTAAATCCTGCACGAGGCGCTCCTCCCGACCTGGCGAGTGTCTCGTTCGCGGCAAGCATAAGCGTGACTGCGCTGAGAGAAGCGATAAACGCCCCATACATTCTATGCGTCATGGCAGGTACCAATCCGTTGGTTACTGAGCAGCACTCCAACGAACGCTAGGCCGGGCCTTTCGTGCCCGCAAATGCATAATTAATTATTAGTTAAGGCGTAATATTAATGGCCAAGGCCCGGTTTCCGACAGAACACACTCGCTTCGTGATCCGCTGCGCGCCCCATTCCCCGTTCGTTCACCTCCGGGGATATGCCGTGAAAATGTAATCTTTGGCCGCCACAGTCGTATGGCACGCGTACCCGCATTTAGCGTCCTCCCCATTAGGCTTAAACGTGTCGGACGCGGCATCATAAAGGAACTGGGCGTACGCCCATCCGTTCGTGTCCGGGAATCTCTTGGTATCTTTTTCGATGAACGAGACCGATTTCAGGGTGTCCGGCACCATCACGAAATAAGGGGATTCGGGGTTCTTTTTGGAGGACCACTCGATCTTCACAATCTTGGAGCCTTCGGGAAAAGGCTTGCCGTTGCCGGGAACACCTTGCGTGTACGCGTTGATCATCGCGTCATTTGCCGAGATCACTTTCAACCCATTTTCGGTCTGACTGACCGCGACGTCCTGCCAGGTTTCGTATCCCCTGAACTCGGAAAACGCGAGCCCGTTTGGCACTTTCAGCGCAAATCTGTCCTGAGCCGCAAGGGCCATGCTTCCCAAGATAGCGAGCATCACCAGCAAAATTGCCGAGAATGGAGTTCTCCCCATGGCTCGCTCCTGCACTGCTGTTTGCAATTCAAATTCAGGTTGCGCAAGGCGCTGCGTACGTTTCCGGCGCGCAGCATCCGAACGCGAGATGAAGGTTGTAGGACAATGGCTGTAGTTGAAAATTGACCGGTGTCAATATTTTCATTTTCGGGGCTTCGCCCCAATCGGACTTTTTCGTCCGAAGCAACAACCCGCGGTGCCGGCAAGATCAAAACACAGGGTGGAGGGGTTTATGCCGAGGCGGCGATCGTCTAGCTTGGTGCCATGCTCACCGAAACCACCGACTACGCAAGACTCTGCCGCGATTTCCGCTGGCACGTACCGGCGCGGTTCAATATCGCCAGCGCGTGCTGCGACCGCCATGCCGACGGCTCCAACCGGCTGGCGCTGATCTATGTCGACGAGGACGGAGCTGCGCAGCGCACTTCGTTCGACGAGATGCGGGCGCTGTCCTGCGCCTTCGCCAACGTGCTGAAGGCCGACGGGCTGTCGCGGGGCGACCGGGTCGCGGTGTTTCTGTCGCAGTCGCTGGAACTGCCAATCACCCATCTGGCGGCGTTTCGCTCCGGCCTCGTATCAGTGCCGCTGTTCACGCTGTTCGGAGAGGACGCGCTGGAGTTTCGGCTGGCCAATTCCGGCGCCAAGGCGGTCGTGACCGACGAGACCGGATGGGAAAAGATCGTAAAGATCCGCGACCGGCTGCCTTATCTGGCGGACATCTACGTCACCAGCGACGCCATCCATGCCGGCGCAAAACCGTTCTGGTCGTCGATCGAAACCGCCTCCGAGCAATTCGCAACCGTCGATACCTCCGCCGATGATCCCGCCATCATCATCTACACTTCGGGCACCACTGGAAATCCCAAGGGTGCGCTGCACGCCCATCGCGTGCTGCTCGGGCATCTGCCGAATGTCGAGATGGTGCATGATTTTTTGCCAAAGCCCGATGACGTGATGTGGACGCCGGCCGACTGGGCGTGGATCGGCGGATTGTTCGATGCGCTGTTTCCGGCCTGGTATCACGGCGTGCCCGTTGTCGGGTACCGCGCCAGGAAATTCGAGCCGCAAGCGGCGATGCAGCTGATGGCCGATCATCATGTGCGCAACGTGTTCCTGCCGCCGACCGCGCTAAAACTGATGCGGCAGATGGGGGTCAAGCACACGAGCGTCAAACTGCGCAGCATGCTGACCGGCGGCGAATCGCTCGGCGCCGAGCTGCTGGACTGGGTGCGCACGACGTTCGGCATCGATGCCCATGAGGTCTTTGGCCAGACCGAATGCAATCTGGTGGTCGGCAATAACGCAAAACTGTTTCCGATCCGCCCCGGTTCGATGGGGCGGCCCACGCCGGGTTTTGATGTCCGCATCGTCGACGAGAGCGGCGCCGAAGTGGCGACGGGCGAACGCGGCATTATCGGCGTTCGCCAGCCCAACCCGTGCACCATGATCGAATACTGGAAGAACCCGGAAGCAACCGCGAAAAAATTCGCCGGCGAATTTTTGCTGACCGGCGATCTCGGCGTGCAGGACAGCGACGGCTACTTCTGGTACGTCAGCCGCGAGGACGATGTGATCACGAGTGCCGGCTATCGCATCGGGCCTTCGGAGATCGAGCATACGCTGCTGAAACATCCGGCGGTGGCGCTGTCGGCGGTGGTCGGCATTCCCGACCCGATCCGCACCGAAGCGATCAAGGCGTGGATCGTGTTGCGGCCCGGATTTACCGCAAGCGACGCGCTGGCGCGCGAGATCCAGGATTTCGTCAAGGTGCAACTTGCCGCGCACGAATATCCGCGCTTCGTGCAGTTCGCCGAGTCACTGCCGATGACCGCGACGGGAAAGGTGCTGCGTCGGGAGTTGAGGGCGCTGGGGTGAGACACCGTCGTCCCTGCGAAAGCAGGGACCCATAACCACAGGCGTTGGTTATTTCGCGAACGGCTGGTTGTTCTTCCTTTTCCAACAACATCGGCCGCGGAGTATGAGTCCCTGCTTTCGCAGGGACGACAGCATCTCAATCTCGCTACGGCGTCGCAATCCCCAGCTTCTTCAGCGCTTCCAGCATCCGCTGCGGCGGCGCCATCTTGATGAC
>JAQGKJ010000819.1 GCA_028290165.1 Bradyrhizobium sp.
TCCAATATTCGCGTTCTCGCCACAGGCCTCGAATTTCCCGAAGGGCCGGTGGTGATGCCGGACGGTTCGGTGGTGCTGGTCGAAATCCGGGGCAAAAGGCTGACACGGGTCTGGCCGGACGGGCGCAAGCAAGTGGTCGCGGAAATTCCCGGCGGTCCCAATGGCGCTGCGCTTGGCCCCGACGGCAAGATGTACATCTGCAACAATGGCGGCTTTAGCTGGATCCCGACCCGCAACTTGATCATGCCGGGCCCGCAGCCCGATGATTATCTCGGCGGCTCGATCCAGCGGGTCGATCTGCAGAGCGGCAAGGTCGAGACCGTCGTTTCCAAATGCGGCGAGCATGCGTTGCGCGGACCGAACGACCTCGTATTCGACAAGCATGGCGGCCTCTGGTTCTCCGAGCTCGGCAAGCGCCGTGCCCGCGAGATGGATGTCGGCGGCATGTATTATCTCAAGCCCGGCATGAAGGAGATCGTCGAGGTGGTGCATGGCGTGCTGCCGGCCAATGGCATTGGGCTCTCGCCGGATGAGAACATCGTCTACATCGCGGAGACGCCGACGGCTCGGCTGTGGGCGTACGAGATCTCCGAGCCCGGCGCGCTGAAGCCGCGCGATCCGATCTATCGCGGCGAGCGCGGTAAGCCGATCGCGGGCCTCGGCGGCTACCAGATGTTCGACTCGCTGGCGGTGGAAGCCTCCGGCAATGTCTGCGTCGCCACGCTGATCTCGGGCTGCATTTCGGTGATCGCGCCCGACGGTACCCTGGTCGAGCAGGTGCCGACCGGCGACCGCGTCACCACCAACATCGCCTTCGGCGGACCCGATTTGAAGACCGCCTACATCACGCTGTCCGGCAAGGGCGAGTTGATCGCGATGGACTGGGCGCGATCAGGCCTGCCGCTGAATTTTTTGAACAAGTGACGATTGCGCAAAACGCAATCGTCATTCCGGGCGATGCGAAGCATCGAACCCGGAATCTCGAGATTCCGGGTCTGGTCCTGCGGACCATCCCGGAATGACGAACGATGGACTGGCGCACGTCGCTTGCAATTACAGCTTGAGGAACGGAGTATTCTATGCCCTGGCTTGAACCGGTCTCACTGAGCGGCGCGCACGCGCAGCTCAAACCCTTGTCGCACGACCATGTCGGCGGGCTCACCGAGGCCGTCAAGGACGGCGAACTCTGGAAGCTGTGGTACACCTTCGTGCCGCGGCCCGAAGAGATGACAAAGGAGATCGACCGCCGGTTAGGGCTGCAGAAGGCGGGCGCCATGCTGCCCTTCACCGTGTTCGATGCCGACGGCAAGATCGCGGGCATGACGACCTACATGAATGTCGATGCAGCGCATCGCCGTGTCGAGATCGGCTCGACCTGGTATGCAAGGCGGGTGCAGCGCAGCGGGCTCAATACCCAGTGCAAATTGCTGCTGCTGACCCATGCGTTCGAAAAGCTCGATTGCATCGCGGTCGAGTTCCGCACCCATTTTTTCAACCACCAGAGCCGGCGGGGCATCGAGCGGCTCGGCGCCAAGCAGGACGGCATCTTGCGCAGTCACATGATCGCGCCGAACGGCACGTTGCGCGACACCGTGGTCTACAGCATCATCGCCAGCGAATGGCCGACGGTGAAGGCGCATCTGAATTATCAACTCAACGAGAAGGCGCGGTAGCGTCCTAGAAGGCAACATGGAAACGTTCGATTATGTGATCATTGGCGCGGGTTCCGCCGGCAGCGTGCTCGCCAATAGGCTCAGCGAAGATCCGGGCACCAGCATCTGCGTGCTCGAGGCCGGTCCCAGCGACTGGCATCCCTACATTCATCTGCCGGCGGGTTTCATCAAGACCTTCCACATGAAGAGCATCAACTGGGCCTACCAGCAGGAGCCGGGGCCGTGGACCGGCGGGCGCAGCATCTACGCGCCCCGCGGCAAGACGCTCGGTGGTTCCTCCTCGATCAACGGTCACATCTACAACCGCGGCCAGCGCCAGGATTTCGACACCTGGGCGCAGCTCGGCAATCGCGGCTGGGGCTATCCCGATGTGCTGCCCTATTTCAAGCGGCTGGAACGGCGCGTCGGCGAGGGCGAGGACACCTATCGCGGGCGCGACGGCAACCTGACCGTCACCACCATGGACTGGAGGGATCCGCTCTGCGAGGCCTTCATGGCCGGCGCGATGTCGCTCGGCATTCCGCGCAATCCCGATTACAACGGCGCGATTCAGGAGGGCGTCTCCTACGCGCAGCGAACCATCAAGAACGGCCGGCGCGTCAGCGCCGCGACCGCTTTCCTGCACCCGGCGATGAAGCGGCCCAATGTCCATGTCCGGACCCACGCCCATGCCACCGAGATCGTGTTCGAGGGCAAGCGCGCGG
Organism: Bradyrhizobium sp.; assembly: GCA_028290165.1. Next base: position 2,378 of record JAQGKJ010000819.1, read on the forward strand.
TCGGCGTCCGCTACGTCAAGGGAGGCAGAGGCGGCGCCGTGCACGAGGTGCGCGCCAGCAAGGAAGTGATCCTCGCCGGCGGCACCTATAATTCGCCGCAACTGCTGCAATTGTCCGGCGTAGGCTCCCCGGATCTGCTGCGCCCGCTCGGCATCGAGGTGCGCCATGCGCTGCCGGGAGTGGGCGAGGGATTGCAGGACCATTACGCGCCACGCTCGGTCGCGCGCGTCAAGAACATCAAGACCATCAACGAACTGCGGCGCGGACTGAGCCTTTGGGTCGAGGCGCTGAAATGGGCCACCATGCGGCGCGGCCTGCTGTCGCTGTCGCCGACCATGGTCTATTGCTTCTGGCACTCCGGCGAGACCACCGAGAGCTCCGATCTGCAACTGACATTCACGCCGGCGAGTTACATGGAGGGCGTGCAGGGCCAGCTTGAGAATGAGCCCGGCATGACGGTGGCGTCCTGGCAGCAGCGGCCCGAAAGCCGCGGCTACGTCCGCGTCCGCTCGGCCGATCCGTTCGATGCGCCGATCATTCAGACCAACTATTTGACTGCCGAGCTCGACCGTCGCGTCGTCGTCGCCGGCATGAAGCTGGCGCGGCGGCTACTCGCCTCAGCCCCGCTCGCGCCCTATTACGCGTATGAGGACTTTCCCGGACCCGACGTGCAGACCGACGATGAACTTTTGGTGGCGGCCACGCAGCGCGGGACCACGACGTTTCACCCGGGATGCAGCTGCCGGATGGGCCCGGCCGACAGCGCCTGGGCGGTGGTCGACGACCAGCTGCGCGTGCACGGATTGCAGAACCTGCGGGTGGTCGACGCCTCCATCATGCCGCGGATGATCTCGGCCAATCTCAACGCCTCGACCATGATGATCGCCGACAAGGCCTCGGACCTGATCCGCGGCCGGCAAGCGCTGGAGGCGGCGGTCGTTTGAGGTGAAACGAGATCGACTTGCCGCCGTCATTGCCGCTGTATCCGGTTTGGATTGCTTCGCGGAGCCTGTCATCGGGCGCGCATTCGCGCGACCCGTTGGCTCGCAATGACGGTCTCGAAGACCGAACGTCCGGTCACACCTCTCGCCGGCACGCAGACATGAGCGACAATCGCTCCTCGATTCGCGCCTCGCGAAACCGGCTTGCCGATTTAGGCGATGGCGGCAAACAAATCCCATTTGCCCGGCAGCCCCTTTAGTTCGTGCGATCCTCGGTCGCTGAAGCGCAATCCTGCTCCCGCGACCAAATCGGTGACAACGCGCGACACCAGTACCTCGTCGGCCGCGGATTGGGCCATGACGCGAGCCGCGGCGTGAACCGCGATACCGCCTATGTCGTTACCGCGCAGCTCGATCTCGCCGGTATGGAGACCAGTGCGCACAGGCAAGCCGATTTGACGGGCGGCGTTGCTAAAGGACAGCGCGCAGCGGATAGCGCGCCCCGGCCCATCGAAGGTGGCAAGCACACCGTCGCCCGTCGACTTCACCAGCACCCCGCGATGCTGCGAGATTGTCTGACGCGCAAGACTATCGTGCCGGTCGAGGCGTCTCCGCCACTGCTGGTCACCTATCTCGGCGGCCTGACGCGTGGAGTCGACGATGTCGGTGAACATCACGGTCGCAAGGATCCGCTCCAGGTCCGCGCTGCCGGTGGCTCGGTGACCGGTCAGGAATTCCTGAATGTCGCCGACCAACGTCTCGGTATCGCCAGTCCAGAAGCCGTGATCGCCTTCAGCATATTCGATGTAGCGCGCCCCCGGGATTTGCGCAGCCAACTGGCGGCCCAGATCGACTGGTACGACGATGTCTGTGACACGGTGCAGCACCAGGGTTGGCACCTGGATGGTCGGCAGCACCGAGGTGACATTGATCTGCCCGTTGAGCAGCAGAATGGTCCTTATTCCGCCGGGCGTGCTGCATAGCCGTTCCATTCTAGCCAACAAGGCCACCGCGTTCGGCTCCTGTGCCTGGCTCGGAAGCACGGCTTTGAGAATGTCGCCATTGCCCCAATTTTTTACGCGATGCGCGAGCCGCTCCTCCATTTGCGTAGGCGTCATCCCTTTTGGCCACAGATCTGCGGCCCGGGAAAAGCCCCCGAACAGGATGAGGTGCGACACGCGGTCGGGATAGGTGGCCGCGAACAGCGCGCTCATGCAAGCGCCTTCCGAAAAGGACAGGATCGCCGCACGGCGCGAGCCGAGCTCGTCCATGACGGCGCGGACATCGTCCATTCGCTGTTCCAGGGATGGCGCACCCGACATCCTGTCCGACAAACCCTGTCCTCGCTTGTCGAACGTGATGACGCGGGCGAACCTTGCCAGTCGCTGCAACGTGGCCGTATATCCGGGCAACTCGTGGAACATCTCGATGTTGGACGTCAGTCCGGGAACCAGGACGATGTCGATGGGACCATCACCCAGCACCTGGTAGGCGATGTTCACGTCCCCGCTTTGCGCGTACCGTGTTTCCGGCGGTGCAAGGTCCGTCACGAGCTTCTCCCTATAAGGTAGGGCATTGTGGCCCGGCACTGCCTGCAGGATCAAGAAGGCTCGCCAGGTCGCGGGTTCATGTTCTGGTCCAGTAACTTGTGGAGTGCATCGAAGGAGGGTCGAGGGAGCCCAAGCGGAAGCGGCTGCCCGACGGGCAAATCACTGATTGGCCCCGCCACGCAGCTGTCCAGCCCTTCCTGCAAAAATATTCTGATTTTCCGAAGTCGCAAATCACCTTATATCCGTCGCCGTCCCGCTCCTCGGAGGGGCGTTGCGCAACGTCACGAAACGCGGAGCGGGATGCGGTGGACGCCGGCGGCGCGCTTGACGGGCGCGGCAAGGCGGACGGCGAAGTCGTGTGGTCCTGACGCCCCGACGCTGGCGTCAAGTTCTTGAGAAGCAAGCTTCTCAGGGGCGACGGTGGCAAGAAAGCCCGGTCACCGGGGAGAGCGCGTTATAAGCCGTAAAACCATTGCGCGGGGAATGCCGGGTGAT
>JAQGKJ010000831.1 GCA_028290165.1 Bradyrhizobium sp.
CATCGCGGTGCGGATGTTGCTCATGTCGCCATAGGCCGACACGATGATGGTCGATTTCTTTTCCTCGGCCTCCTGCAGCTTCGCCAGCAGCGACAGGCCGTCCATCCTGGGCATGTTGATGTCGGACACCACCATATCGACATGCGGATGGTCCTCGATCGACTGCAGCGCCTCGATGCCGTCGTGGGCGAATACGAACGCCACCGAGCCGTCGCGGATTTGCCTGCGGAATTTCTGCAGAACCAGAGCCTCGAGATCGGGCTCGTCATCGACGACGAGGATGGTTGCGGTCATGCGGCTTGCTCGAGCCTGGTATCGATCTCATGGCGCAGCAGGGCGAAATCGATCGGTTTTGTCAGAAGGCCGATCGCGCCTTTTTCGATCGCCTTGCGCCGCGTTTCGGCATCGCCATAAGCGGTGATCATGATGACGGGAACATCGGGCCGCTCCGCCCGCACCTTCGGCAGCATCTCGAGCCCGGTCATGCCGGGCATGTTGATATCGGATAGAATCAGAATCAGCGACGGATCCTCGACGTTGGCGGCCCGAACCAGCGCCGCAGGCGCTGACGGAGCAAATTCCATCGTGAAGCGTCCGGACTTCAGGTCGCGCCGGAATTGCTGACGGAACAGGGCTTCAACGTCGGCCTCGTCATCGACGACGAGTATGTAAACGCTCAATTGGTGCCTCCAGCCTGTGCCTGTGCCGCCGCCGTCCGCGGCAGGGTAATAATGAATTCGGTAAATACGCCAGGTTCGGTATCGACGTCGATCTTGCCGCCGTGTTGTTTCACCACGATGTCGTGGCTCATCGACAGGCCAAGTCCGGTGCCCTCGCCGGCCGGCTTGGTGGTGAAGAAGGGATGGAACATTTTCTCCTTCACGGCCAGGGGGATGCCGGTGCCGTTGTCGCGGATCCGGATTTCGACCTCGTTGCCGAGGCTTTTCGTGGTCGCGGTCAGCGTCGGCTCAAAACTCCCCTCGCCCGCCTCCTTGCGCTTGGTGGCGGCGTAAAAGCCGTTTGAAATCAGGTTGAGAAATACCCGCGTGATCTCCTGCGGATACAGATCGATCATGCCGGCGGCCGGATCGAGGTCGCGATTCAGCGTGATATTGAAGCCTGATTTCTCGGCGCGTGCGCCGTGATAGGCGAGATTGAGGCTTTCCTCGACGATCGCGTTGATGTCGGCGGGCCGGTGTTCGCCCGAGCCCTCGCGCGAATGCAGCAGCATGTTCTTCACGATCGAATCGGCGCGCTTGCCGTGCTGCACCACCTTTTCGAGGTTGCCCTTCAGCATGTGGGTGAGCTCTTCGATCTCTTCGCGCGTCTTGTCGTCGAGCGCGGCGGGCTTGAGCACGTCGTTCAATTCGTCGATCAATTCCGCCGACAGCGCCGAGAAATTGTTAACGAAGTTGAGCGGATTCTTGATTTCGTGGGCGATGCCGGCGGTGAGCTGGCCGAGCGAAGCGAGCTTTTCGGTCTGCACCAGCCGATCCTGCGCGGTCCGCAACTCGTCGAGCGAGAGCGACAATTCCCTGGTTCGCTCCTGCACCTGGCTGAACAGCCGGGCGTTCTCGATGGCGATCACGGCCTGGTCGGCGAAGGTCTGCACCAGATCGATCTGGCGGGCCGAAAACGGCCGGGGCTCCGGCCTTGCCAGCGAGCGCACGCCTTCGACCGCGCCGTCACGCGTCAACGGCACCGCGAGCGCCGCGCGATAGCCGCCGAGCTCGGGCCCGGCGCCGAAATTATACTCGGAATCGAGCAGCACATCGGGCAGGTGTGCAACCTTGCCGTCCGCAAAGACGCGGCCGGTAAAGGTCTCGCGGCTCTTGCGGATCGGATGTGTCTCGAGAAAATCGATCAGCGCCGGCGGACAGCCGGATTCCGCCTGGTGCCGGAGCACGTCGCCGTCGCGCAGGAAGATCACGCCGAACGCCGCGCCGCACAGCGACTTTGCCGATTCGGCCAGCGTGGTGAGCACCGATTTCAGGTCGAACGCCGTGCGGCTAATGACCTTCAACACATCGGCGGTCGCAATCTGCTGCTGCAGCGATTCGGTCAGGTCGTCGGTACGTTCCCGCAACTCCCTGAGCAGCCGGGTGTTCTCTATCGCGATGACGGCCTGCTTGGTGAAATTCTCGACCAGCGCGATCTGCTTGTCGGTGAAGGGGCGGACCTCCTGGCGATAGATCGCAATGGTGCCGATCAACTCGTTTTCCTTCAACATCGGCACGATGACGATGCTGCGAGCGCCGGCCACATCGGAAATCGCGACGACGGTCGGGTCTCCTGCAAGATAGGGCGCACCCTTTCTCAGATCATGTATGTGTACTGCCTGATGGGTGCGAACGACCGCGGCCAGACCGCTTTCCGGATGAGGATCGATCGGCGCGCCTTGTCGCAAGGCGGTGTACGCGGGGGGGACATTGCAATTCGCAACGGCTTGGAACCTGTCTCCATCATACAAATTCATTGTGCCGAAATTCGCCCCACAGACGCGCGTGGCATTCTCCAGCATTTTTTGGAACACCGGTTCTAAATCACCCGGAGATGAGCTGATGACCTGCAACACCTCCGAGGTCGCCGTCTGTTGTTCAAGCGATTCGCTCAGCTCTGCAGTGCGCTGCTCGACCTTGCCTTCCAAATCCGCATAGGATTCCTGCAGCCGCGCGCCCATGTCGTTGAACTGGTCGGCGAGGCCTTCGAGTTCGTCGCCGGTCCTGATCGAAATGCGCTGCGCGAAATCGCCGCTGCCGATGCGCTCGGCGCCCGTGCGCAAGGCCTGGATCGGGCCGACCATGCGCCGGGCCAGGAAGATCCCGGCGAGCACCGCGAAGACCGACGCCGCTGTCAGCACGATGGCGAGCCGCTGCAGCGCGGCGTAGAGCGAGGCGTAGGCCTCCTCCACCGGCAATTCGACGAACATGGTCCAGCCCAGCGGCGCGATTGGCGCCGATGCCGTCAGCACTTCCTGCCCCTGGATGTTCTTGGTGCCCTGCAGCGATTCGGAAGTAGCGCCCGGGTTTCCGGCCTGCGCCGCCTGCACCTGCAGGAGCTTCGACATATCGGTATTGCGCAGCACCAGGCTGATATCGGGATGCGCGATCAGCCGTCCCTCAGCGCCGACCACATAGGCGTGGCCGCGCTCGCCGACCTTGATCTGCGAAACCACGTCCCAGATCAGTTTGAGGTTGACTTCGGCGATGCTGACGCCGGCGTCCTTGCGGGTGCCGGCCAGCGACAGCGTCATGTAGGGTTCGGACTCCCGGCGGAAATACACCGGCCCGTAATAGACCTTGTGGGCGACGGCCTCGGTGAATTTCGGATCCTTGGAAAAGTCGAGCCCTGAGTCCACCACGTCCATGGCCAGACGCGACACCCTCAAGCGCTCCTTGCCGGTGGAATCGACCTGCGCCAGTTCGGTGATGGCCGGCACCTGCTTCAACAGCCGCAGGGCGTCGAATCGGCGCGGGTCGAGGGAAGCCGTAGACCACGGCAACTGGGTGGTCCAGCCGACCTGACTTTCGATTTCCTTGATGAACTGGCTGATCTTCGCCGCCGCCGCCTCGGCCTGCTCGTGCTGAATCCGGATCAGGGCAGCCTTATGCTCGCGATAATAGAAGAAAACCTCGAAGATACCGGGGGAGAGCAGCGCAACACCGACCACCGCGACGAACCAGGCGACATATGTGGTGAACAGCCGGCTGCGGGTTTTTGTCCTGGATGGCGCCACCGCCGGCGCCGCGCCCACCACAGGCGATCCCGCC
>JAQGKJ010000834.1 GCA_028290165.1 Bradyrhizobium sp.
GGAATCCGGCGGCGGTGGCATGAACTCGACGCTGGCCGACCTCGCCCGCTTCTCGCAGATGGTGCTCAACGGCGGCAAACTCGACGGCAAGCAATATCTCAGCCCGAAAACGTTCGAGTTGATGACCTCAGATCATGTCGGTGCGGGCTCGGGGGTCGGGCGCGACTATTTCTATTTCCCCGGCGATGGTTTTGGCTTCGGGCTCGGTTTCGGCGTGCGCACCGACCCGGGCAACGCAAAACCGCCACCGGCGGGCTCGCTCGGTGAGTTGAAATGGGACGGCGCCAGCGGCTGCCTCTTCGTCATCGACCGCAAACAGGATATGTTTTTCGTGTTGCTGGAGCAGACCCCCTCGGAGCGCCAGAAGATCCAGCCGACGGTGAAGAGGCTGATCTATGAGGCGATGGAGAACTGACGGTTTTGTGCGCCGTCGCTGTGTCGCGGCGGCGCTTGCGCTTCTGGTCGGCGCAGTCGTTGTCGGTCAGCAGAACGCCGTCAACGCGGAATCGCAATCTTCCGCTCCGGCGAGTTTTTCGCGCGAGAAGCTTGCGCGCGCCGGCGACTATATCCGCAACGAAATTGCGACCGGAAAAATCCCAGGCGCTGTCCTCTTGATCCAGCAGCACGGCCGTCCCGTCTATTTCGAAAAGTTTGGCGTGCGTGACGTCGCGACAAGGCTGCCGATGACCGCGGACACGATCTTTCGGCTCTATTCGATGTCGAAGCCCATCACGTCGGTTGCCGCTATGATGTTGGTCGAGGACGGCAAGCTCAGGCTCGATGATCCCGTCTCAAAATACATCCCGGCCTTCGGCCAGGTCAAAGTCGGGGGCGAAAAGCGTGATGCGAATGAAGGGACGGTCCTTCGGCTCGAACCGCTCAACCGCCCAATCACCATCGAAGACCTCCTGCGTCACACCTCGGGTCTCACCTATGGCTTCATTGGCGACAGCGCAGTTCGAAACCTCTATGCGAATTCGGATTTGTTCGACGGCGATTTCGACAACGCAGAGTTCGCCGAGCGCCTCGCAATACTGCCGCTCGCCGAACAGCCGGGAACGCGGTGGGATTACGGCCATTCGACCGACGTGCTCGGCCGCGTCATCGAGGCAGTGTCGGGAAAGTCGCTCTATCGATTCGAGAAGGAACGTCTGCTCGACCCTTTGGGGATGACCGACACCGCGTTCTACGTCGCGGATGCGGCGAAGCGGCCGTTGATTGCCGAGCCGATGCCGGACGATCGCTTTGTCACTCCGGTGGCCGGAATCCGCGATCCGATGATGCGGCGGCGCTGGGAATCCGGTGGCGCAGGCATGGTGGGCACGATCGGGGATTACGCCCGTTTTTCGCAAATGCTGCTGAATGGCGGCACATTGGACGGCAGGCGTTATCTCAAACCTGAGACCATCACCTTGATGACGTCGGACCATATCGGGCCGGAAACCAAAATCGGGCACGACTACTTCTATTTTCCAGGAGCTTCCAGCGGCTTCGGCCTCGGCTTTGCCGTGCGCATTTCGCCGTATCCCGGGACATCCTGGCCGTTAGGCGAGTACCGCTGGGACGGCATCGCCGGCACCTTCTTTTTCATCGATCCCAAGGACGACATGTTCGTGATTTTCATGGTGCAGACACCGTCGGAGCGCGGACGGATTCAACTGGCGCTGAAAACGCTGATCTATCAGGCGCTGGGAAAATGATGCAACTCGTCGCGATGCCGCAACCTCGCTTCGCCCAATGTCGGAACTGGAAAGAATGCAAGCATGCTGAACCATGAAAATCGCGTGCGGGATGAATTTACCCGGCAGGCGGAAACGTTCTCGGTGTCAGCAGCGATCACCGACGCCGAGCTGACGCAGCGGTTTGTCACGGCGCTGGGCGACGCTGCGCGGGGCCTTGTGCTCGACGTCGCCTGCGGCCCGGGCATCCTGAGTGCGGCGATCGCCAAAACCGCCCGCGAGGTGGTGGCGTTCGATCTCACCCCCGAGATGCTGAAGAGGGCGGCGCAGCGGTGCAACGCGGCGGGGCTTACCAACGTCACCTTCCGCGAAGGCAATGCGGCCGAGCTGCCCTTTGCCGATGGAGCTTTCGATGCCGTGGTGACGCGGCTTTCGGTGCATCATTTCGATCAGCCTGAGCGGGTGCTCTCAGAGATATTCCGCGTGTTGCGCCTGGGCGGCAGTTTTGTCATTGCCGACGTCATCTCCTCGGAAGTCCCGGCAGAGGTAGAATTGCAAAACGCGATCGAAATCCTGCGTGATCCCTCTCATGTGCGGATGCTGCCGGCTTCAGAGCTGACATCGCTCGTGAAGGGCGCAGGCTTTTCCATCGAATCCGAGCTCGCGTGGGACAAGCCGCGCGAATTCGAGGAATGGATGGGCATCGTCAATGACCCCTCGCGCGTCGCCCCGCTCCGCGCGGTCGTGCGGGCGCTGGCACGAGCCGGGGCATCTGCCGGAATCGGATTGGCGCTCGACGGCGAGAAGATCAGGTTTTTCCACCGCTGGAATCTGATCGCGGCACGGAAACCGATCGACCGCGACTAGACTAGCTTCGTCATTTTGAGGCGCGGCAAAAACGAATAGGCGTTAGAATTGACTTGCCTTACACGCCCCGCGCGATCTCCCGCACCAGCCCGACGGTTTCCTCGATCATGCTAGCTGTAACGTCCAGATGGGTGCAGGCCCTGATCCGGCCGTCCATCATGGCGAGCAGCACGCCGCGCTGGCGCAACGCCGCTACCATCTTCTCGCCGCTGACGCCGGCGCCATCGGGATTGAAGAACACCAGGTTGGTTTCGGGCTGCTGTACGTCGATGCCTGCAATTTGCGCTAGCCCCCGCGCCAGCGCGCGGGCGTTGGCGTGATCATCCGCCAGCCGGTCGACATGGTGATCGAGCGCGTAGGTGCAGGCGGCCGCGCAAATGCCGGCTTGGCGCATCGAGCCGCCCAGCCGCTGCTTCCAGCGCCAGACCTCGTCGATGAAGTCGCGCGAGCCCGCGATCACGGCGCCGACCGGCGCGCCCAGTCCCTTCGAAAAATCGATCCAGGCCGAATCCCACCCCATCGCCATGTCGCGCGCGGTGATCCCCGTGGCGACGCAGGCATTCAACAGCCGCGCGCCGTCCATGTGGGTGGCAAGCCCGCTGGCTTTGGCGATTTTGACGACCTCGTCGAGATCAGCTTTTTTCCAGATCGTGCCGCCGCCGATATTGGCGGTTTGTTCGACGCTGACCACGGTCTGCGGCGGCTGGTAGCGGCTGCGCGGGTGAAGCGCGCTGCGAAGCGTGTTGGGCGAAAATTTTCCGTCCGCGCCCGCTAGCGGCGTGATCTGGAATCCGCCAAGCGCGGCATGCGCGCCGCCCTCGCGGGCGATGATGTGCGCGGTCTCGTGCGCCAGGATCTCGTCGCCTGGCCGGCAGTGGACCAGCGTCGCCGCGACGTTGCACATCGTCCCGGAAGGCGTGAACACGGCGGCCTGTTTGCCGAGCAATTCGGCCACGCGCTCGCATAACACATTCACGGTTGGATCGTCGCCGATCTGTTCGTCGCCGACCTCGGCGCGTGCGATCGCCTCGCGCATCGCCGGCGTCGGACGTGTCTGGGTATCAGACAGC
>JAQGKJ010000855.1 GCA_028290165.1 Bradyrhizobium sp.
GCCAATACCCTGATCGTGCACCGCGCCGACATGTTCGGGTTGGCGCAGCTCTATCAGTTGCGCGGCCGGGTGGGGCGCTCGAAGTTGCGGGCGTATTCGCTGTTCACGCTGCCGGCGCAGCAGAAGATTACGGCGCAAGCCGAGCGGCGGCTGAAAGTGCTGCAGTCGCTGGAAAACCTGGGCGCCGGATTCCAGCTGGCTTCGCACGACCTCGATATCCGCGGCGCCGGCAATCTGCTCGGCGAGGAACAGTCCGGCCACATCAAGGAAGTCGGTTTTGAACTCTACCAATCGATGTTGGAAGAGGCGATCCTAAACCTCAAGGCCGGTGTGGCGGAGCCGGCGGCGGATCGCTGGTCGCCGCAGATCACCGTCGGCATGCCCGTGTTGATCCCGGAGGAATACGTCGCCGACCTCTCGGTGCGGCTGTCGCTGTACCGGCGGCTGGCCGATCTCGACACCGACGACGAGATCGACAATTTCGCCGCCGAACTGCGCGACCGTTTTGGCGTGCTGCCGGATGAGGTGCGCTATCTCTTCAAGGTGGCCGCGATCAAGGGCTATTGCCGCCGCGCCAACGTCGAGAAGGTCGATGCCGGGCCGAAGGGCGCCGTGATCACGTTCCGCGACAACAAGTTCGCGGAGCCGGAGCGGCTGGTGTATTTCATCCGCCAGCACGGCCAGGCGGCGCGGGTGAGGCCGGACATGAAGGTGGTGTTCTTCCAGGAATGGGAAACTCCGGAGGAGCGCCTCGCCGGCACCACCGAAATCCTGCGCCAGCTCGCCAACCTAGCCGAAGACCGCAAGGCGGCGTGACGACTTTGTAGGGTGCGCAAAGGCGCACTTGCGCCGTGCCCACCATCGCAACGCGGGATGAGATGGCGGGGCGCGCGGAGCCTGTCATCCGGCGCGCATTAGCGCGACCCGTTGGCTTTGCCCACTCCGGAATCACGACGGCCGCCGGCATCGCTGCCGACGGCCGTTACTCGACAAAGCGCACCGGTTACTTCGGATACTTGAACTCCGGTGCGGCCTTCAACGCCTCCTTGGTGGTGTTCATCGACGCCAGCCATTTGTTGTTCTTGGCATCGTAGCGGACGTTGACCGACTGCGGCGATACCGCGACATAACGCTCGCCCATTCCGAGAAACCCGCCGACCGACAGGATCAGTGCGTCGACCTGGTGGTTCTTGATCGCAAGATCAGTGATCTCGCCGACCGATTCGTCTTTTTGGTTATGGACGTTCAGGCCCTTCAGCTTTGAGCTGAACATCTCGTCCTTTGACACCGTTGAGAACTTGGCGTCGGCGGGCGCGGTGCCGGTTGTTTTGGCCTCTTCAGCTAACACCGGACTGGCCAGCAGCGCCAGCGAAGCGGTGATCAATGCACTTTTCTTCATCGTTTCCTCCTCCAGCGCAGAGTCTTTGCTCTGCTGCTCTACAATGCGAGGAGGGAACAATTGTTCCGCGATTGCATTGGATGATTCAGGACGCAGCGCGACGCGCTTCGTCGTCGAGTCGCGCTAGCAACGACTTCGCCGAATCAGTCGGCAACAGCGTCGCGAGCGTCACAACTGGCTCCGAGCGCGCGTCGTGTTTGCCGTGGCTGGTATGGCGCATCACGCTGGAAAGCCGTCGAGCAATCATATGCGCGGTGCGCAGATCGGTTTCGGCGAACGCGACCAGGACGGATCCGTCTTCCTGGGCTGCGCCAAAATCCATCTGCCGCATCAGGCGGCTGAGGATCCGGGCACCGTCGAGTTGCGCGCGCGCGTTGCCGGCGTCGAAGGCAAACCGCGCCACCGACAAGCCGCCGCCGCGCGATTGCGTCTGATAGACGGCGGTGGCGAAATCGCGGTTGAATGCGGCCTGAGTCAGCAAGCCGGTCCTGGAATCGAGCAGGCCGCCGGCGTCGATCGAACGCAGCGTTCGGCTGAGATGAGCCTCAAGCGCGTGCTGGCGGATCAGCGGCAGGGCGTTGGCGGCGACGCGCGCGGGCTCGCCGGAAATGATTTCGAGATTGGGCAGATCGTAGACGAGTGGCAATCCATCCGTCGTCACCACGACCGGCAGATTGCGGAAACGCGCATCCTCGGACAGCACGGTGAGGAAGGCATCCACCACGCGCGCGCTAAAACCTTCGCCGAGCACGATGCCGTCGATGTCGCGCACGTTGAGGTGTTTCGCCGCCGCCTCGATGGAGAGCGCGCCGACCACGCCCATTCGCTCGCCCAACGACACCGAGAGCGAAGGGTAGGAGGCGCCGCGGCCGATCAGGAGCACGCTGGCATCGCGAGCGGGATCGCTGTCGGCAAGTGTCGCTCGCGCCGCCGGGTCGTCGTCGAGCCGGCGCATCACGGTCGAATGCAGGGTCCTCACCCGCAGCGCGGCGCGCAGCCGCGCGATCAGGCGATCGAAACTGCCGCCGCTTTGCGAGAAAGGAAGCGCGTTTTCGTTCAAGTCGGTCCTGGGATCGATCGCGATCAGCGGCAAATAGGGCTGGCGCGCTGCGACCTGTTTCGCCAGGCGCGCGAAGCCGGGTTCAACCGCATCCGGCATCGCGACGAGAACTGCGGCCGGCTGCAGCTGCTCGACGGCGCGTGACGCGTCGGCCCAGACGGTGTCGATGACCGGAAATATCTTCGCATCATCAAGCGCGCTTGCGAACGGCGGCCGCCCGGCGTTCGACACGACGATGATCGGACCTTGCTGGGACATCAGAGAACTCAACGCAATCAATATGAACGCGAAATCCTAGTTTGCCGGCCTTAATGTCGCGTCAACGCTGGCGTCTGCGTTTCGATCAGGCCTGGTTGGCCCGATCGCGAAATGCTTCCACCATCAGCGGGTTAAGCCCGAGTTCGTTCAGCGCCTCGCGGGCGCGGGCGTTGTCCCGGGCCCGTCCGGCGAGGCGGTGGCCGCTCAAGCGGTCGGGCAACGCCGTCAGCAGCGCGCCCTGTCCGAGCCGCTTCGCCCATTCCTGCAGATCCTGCGACAGGAACCTGTAGCCGCCGACCGCCATGATGCCCGAGGGCGGCGCGGTAATGCAGATCGCCTTGGTCGTGCGGTCGAGCCTTGCGGCATAGTCGGTATCGACGAAATCGCGCGGCAGCTGCGTCACCAGCGAGTCACTCGGCGGCGGCGGAGGCGGAGGGGCATAAGCCGCAGGCGTCACCATCGGTCCGCGCAACGCCAGCGTTCCCCTCGGCGTCAGGAAGATTTCGCCGGCGATCGAGGAGCCCGGGACGTCGCGCGGGGCGCCCTGCGGTCCCGGCAGGATCGGCACGGGCGCGCCATCGGCCGCGCGGCGGCCGCTGAACAGTCCGGCTTCACCGAACAGATAGACATCCGTCAGTGTGGCCTGTTCGGCGGTCCACAGCGAACTCGACGCGACCTGTTCCGGCGCCCGCCAGAGACCGATCACAGTGCGCAACCTCGGCAGACGTTGCGCCATGTCGATCTCGGCCAGTCGCAGCGCCAGTTGCGCCGGCGCCACCAGCGTCTCGCAGGCGTGCTCGTTGATCTGCTGCTCGAGCACGTCGGCATCGAAGGGATGATGCAGCGCCAGCGTTCCGCCCGACAATAGCCAGACCACGAGCGATGAGGCGAGGCCCGCGAGCGACGACGGCGCGAACGCCGACATCACGGTCGAGCCCTGCGGCACGTCGCTTTCGAGCGACAAAGCGAGTCCTCCGGCAATCAGGGCAAGATGCGTGCGCGGCACCGCGCGAAAACCATCAGCAGTCACGTCGAATGTAAGCATCGCCGCCCTGCGGCCGTCCTGGACGACGGTGCGTGTAGCGGCGGATCGACCTTCAAGGGCGAGGTCGAGCGACGCCATGCCATCCGGCAGTTCGCTGCCGAAGCCGCAGACGTGACGGATCGAAAATGCTTCGGCGGCGGCGTTCATGGCGAGATCGGCATGGCTGACGCCATCGATCCTGCTGGTGGTGACGATCGCACGCGCGCCAGTACGATTGAGCGCGACCGTCAGTTCCGCCTGCCGCCATAGCAGCGGCAGCAGCGCGACAACCAGGCCGGCGCGATGAGCGGCAAGTACGGTCAGCATGAATTCGACGGTGTTCGCCAATTGGACTGCGATGACGGAATTGTTCGGCAAGCCCGATTCGATGAAATGCGCGGACAGCGCGGAGATGGCCCGATCGGCTTCCGCGTAGGTCAGGCGTTTCGGCAGTTGACCGGTGACGCGCGGCTTGTTGAGCGGATCGAGCAGCGCCAATGCGTCCGGCTTTCGCGCGAGGATCCGCCGAAACAATCCGTCAAGCGTTGGCGATGCGTTGGTCTGGATCACGGGATCACTTCGCTTGAGAGTTGGGCCTGTGCCACCAGGTTTCCGGGAGATACCCCGTCAGCGCGGTGGCTGAAGGCCGTTCTATCCGATTCCAACGGGCGATCCATTGCTCTCCTGCGCTAAACAGCGGGATAGCGTAGAAGCCCGACATCAGGGTCCGGTCGAGCCCGCGCACCGCCGAGACAAACTCCGGATGCTCGCGCGCCTCCAGCATGGCCGCAATCAGGGTGTCGATCGCGGGGTCCTTTGCGCCCATGTAGTTACGCGTGCCCTGGATGTCCGCGGCCTCGCTGCCCCAGTAGAACGACTGTTCGTTGCCCGGCGACAATGACTGATCCCAGCGGTTCTGGATCATGTCGAAATCAAAGGCGAGCCGGCGCTGGTCGAATTGGACGGCGTCGACCGCGCGCACCGTCGCCTCGATGCCGGCGCGCTTGAGATCGCGCAGATTAGCGAGCGCGATCCGCTCCTGATCGCGTGTCGTCACCAGAATTTCGAAGGCGAGGGGGGTCTTGGTCGAACGCTGCCGCATCACCGTGCCGTCGAGATCGTAACCGGCCGCAGATAGCAAATTCAGCGCGCTCCGAAGCGTGGCGCGATCGCGGCCCGACCCGTCGCTGACCGGAAGGCGGTAGCTGCCGTCAAGAATGTCGGGCGGTATGTGCGATGCGAAGGGTTTTAACAACGCCCGCTCGCGATCGTCGGCGGCGCGGCCGTAGGCCGATAATTCGGAGCCGGCGAAGAAGCTTGGCGAGCGGCCGTAGAGCCCGAAAAAATAATTGCGGTTGATCCATTCGAAATCGAACAACAGCGTCAACGCCCGGCGCACGCGGATATCGGAAAACAACGGACGCCGCGTGTTGAACACCAGAAATTCCGACGGCTGCGGCATGCCGGTCTTGATGGCATCGCGGATCACCTCGCCGTTGCGGGCCGCCGGGAAATCATATCCGTCGTGCCAGCGCAACGGTTCAGACTCGACGCGAAAGTCATAGAGGCCGCGCTTGAAGGCTTCGAACTGGCCGTTGGCCTCGCGGTAGAAATCGAGCCTGATCTCGTCGAAGTTCCACAAGCCGCGATTGACCGGCAGGTCGCGGCCCCAATAATCGGGATTGCGCGTCAACGTCACGTTGGCGCCGGGTTTGACCGCGCCGACGCGGTAGGGGCCCGAACCGACCGGTGCGGTCATCGAGGTCTCCTCGAAAGTCGCGACGTCAACGGCATGCTTGGGCAAGAACGGCATCAGGCCGAGGATCAGCGGCAGCTCGCGGTCGTGGACGCCTGTGAGGTCGAACCGCACCGTCAGCGGGTCAGGCGCGTAGGCCTTTACGACTTTGGCATAATACTGGCGATGGTTGGGACGGCCGTGATCGCGCAGCAAGGCCCACGAAAACAGGACGTCCTCGGCGAGCACCGGTTTCCCGTCCGAGAAACGCGCCCTGGGATCGAGATGAAAGGCGACGTAGCTTCTGGCGTCGTCGGTCTCCACGCTCTTGGCCAGCAGACCGTAGAGCGTGAAAGCTTCGTCATAGCCGCGTGCCATCAGGCTTTCGACCACAAAGCCCCTGATTTGCTGCACGGCGAGTCCCCTGACGATCAGGGGATTGAGGCTGTCGAAGGTGCCGAGAATGCCCTGTACCAGCCGGCCGCCTTTCGGGGCGTCGGGATTGGCGTAGGGCATGTGAGTGAAATCGGCCGGCAAGGCCGGCGCGCCATGCATGGCGATGGCGTAACTTTCTCCCGCCCGGAGGCTACCGGCATGCAACGCCAGCGAGATGCCGAAAGCGAGGATACCGCAGGCAAAACTTCGAACGCGCGTACGCCTCGAAACTCGCAACACTGCGCACTGATTTGATTCGGGATGGCTCACTGGCGGGTTTTACCATAGCAGCCGGCATTCCAGCCGCTGGGGGCACGCCAAAGACGCTTGCCGGCATTGATCTTTTCGCCCGCCGCTGTATGAAGGCGTGCAATTGACCAGACGACTAGGGCCTGTCACTTAACCGCCTCAATTGGCACTGAGACAGCCGCCCAAACGGCTAGGTATCGGTGCCTGCAGCGGTTTTCGGGCGCTCCCGTTCAGAAAGGGTTTTCCGCAATGAATTTCCGTATCTTGGCCGCGTCGGTCCAGCCGCGTGGGCGGGTTTTCGCCTTGCTGGCAGCGACGGCATTGACCGGCGTGTTGCTGGCTCCCGACGCTTACGCCCAGGCGCCGACCCCGGCACCCGCTGCGCCCAAGGCCAAGGCCGCCCCGAAGGCGGCGCCCAAAGCCGCGCCTGCGGCACCTGCGCCGACCGCGCAACAGGCGCCGCCGCCGGCGGCTGGAGCGCCCGCGGCGGGCGGTCAGGACCAGCAGCAGCAGGTTCAGCTGATCTATGCGCCCTGGACGAAATTCTGCCTGAAGGGCCAGGACGCCAATGCCAAGCAGGTTTGCTTCACCGGCAAGGACGGCCGCATCGAGTCCGGCCAACCGGTGATCGCTGCCGTAATCATCGAGCCCGAAGGCGAGCCGAAGAAGATACTGCGCGTCACGCTGCCGCTCGGCATGCAACTCGTGCACGGCACCCGGGTGATCGTCGACAACAACCCGCCGGCGCAAAGCCCTTATGTGATCTGCTTCGCCAACGGCTGCATGTCGGATTACGAGGTGACGCCGGAACTGCTCGCGAACATGAAGAAGGGGCAGAACATGGTGGTGCAGGCGATCAATTCCAACGGCGCGCCGCTCACGCTGCCGCTGCCGCTCGCCGAATTCGCGAAGGCCTATGACGGCCCGCCGACCGATCCGAAGGTTTTCGAAGAAACCCAGAAGAAGCTGCAGGAAGAGTTGCAGAAAAAAGCTGAGGAGGCGCGCAAGAGGCTCGAAGCCCAACAGCCCGCCGCCGGCGCCGCTACGGCCAATCCGGCTGCGAAGTAAGACGGCTCTAAGCCAAAATGGAAAAGGCGCTCGGTCGAGCGCCTTTTTTGTTTCGCCTTACGCTTCGCAATAACGGGAAAATACGGACTCTACTGGTTCAACTAATTCAGCGACGGATTGCGCGGGCGATAGCCGCCGGATTTGTCCTTCACGAAAATCTCGGCGACCTGCGAATGCCGGATCGGCTCGCCCGTATCGTCGGGCAGCAGGTTCTGCTCGGAAACGTAGGCGACGTATTCCGATTCCGAATTCTCGGCGAGCAGATGATAGAACGGCTGATCCTTGT
>JAQGKJ010000857.1 GCA_028290165.1 Bradyrhizobium sp.
TTTGCTTTCGACATGCTCGATGCCGGTGATGTAGAGGAAATGGTACTCATAATAGTTGACGATGAACCCTTCCATCTGCGCCGGATCAAGGCCGCCATAAGGCTGCGCGACGTAGATGGTTGGCACCCCGAGATCCGGGAAGATGTCCCGAGACATCCGATCGACCGCCAGAAAACCCACCAATGCGACGGCTACGACCATCGTCAAAAGCGAGATCGGGCGCCGTAACGCAAACGACACCAAGTTCATTGTGCCGCCTCAGCCCACGTTGCCGGGCCCGGACAGCCGTGCGCGCCTCGACGGCAGGAACGGAAACTAGCGGGCCATTGCGGAGAAGTGCGGCTCATATATGCGTCCAAATGCTCAGCCCCCGAGGTCCAACGACCTCGAGCGGCGAGCAGAACTTGGACAGCGAGCCGTCTTGGAATGCCGGGGGTCTGCAGGCCCCGACGATAGCTGATGATCCAACATTGCAATCAAATGCGATCGTCTCAAGTAAATTAACTTTCACATTTTCCAAGCCTGATCCGCACGAACTTGTGATGTCCTCACGCACTTTTAGTACAGGAGTTTATTGCTGAAAAACGGGCGCGAGCGACGCGAGCAGGCCAAACTCTATCTGTGCTTGGCGATAATCTATGCGCTATACATTCTGTCGCCCGATCGGTTTATCGAGGAGATAGAAGAGAAGAGCCGCGAGCGGGCGGAATAGCTGGGTTCGGGTATGAGTGAAACGCTCCGAGGATCGTTACCGGTGCGCGTTCGGTTTATGCTTGCTCAGCCGTCGCGAGCCTGAGACCAGAGACCAAGAATTCGCGACGCTCGGGTGTGCCAAACCGCGATCGGCGGCACTGCTCAGGGATTCAGGGACGAAACGTAAGCCGCGAGCGAGATCATGTCGTCTTGCGAGAGTTTTTCGACGACCGGCGCCATGACAGCGCCTGCGCTTCCTTCCCGGGTATGTTGCTGGAAGTCGTAGATTTGACGCACGAGGTAGCTGGGCGAACGTCCGGCAATCCCGGGTACTCCATCCACACCCCTGAGATCCGGGCCATGGCAGGTCACGCAAGCTGTCGTCGTGCCTGATCCGCCGGTTTTGGCCAAAGCTTCACCCTTTGCGATACTTCCATTCGGCACATACGCGGTGAATTGCGAGCGCGAGTCGCGATGTTCGAATTGGTTTACGTCGACCGGGACCTCGACGACACGGTTGCCGATGGGTTCTGTGCCGCCATCTTTTGCGATCGTGTAAAACACGCGGGCAATCAGCGTCGCCGGGACCGTATCGGTTTCGACGACCTTGATGTTTGGTTTTGGCTTGAGCGATGAAAAATACGCTGCCGCGGCCTGGACTTCCGCGTCGGTGGCGGCTTTGGCGACTGCGGTCATCAACAGCACCGGGCTTCTTTGCGGGCCTGCAAATTTTCTGGCACCGCTTTTGTAGTCGGCCATCTGCTGAACGATGTAGGCGGCAGGAAGACCGGCCAGACTCGCGTTCTCCGGCCCACCTGTTCCCCCGGTACGATGACACGAACCGCAGGCCCGCACATCGGGAGGTCTCCCGTGGGCGACGACGTCCGGCATCGGGGGATGATCGTCAGGGTGCCAGTCCGGCGCGAAAAAAAGATCGCGTTCCTGCGTGATGGTGAACGCGGCCGCACTGTCAGGGACGTGTCTTGGAACGCCATCATCGGGTGGCGCTTTAAAATCCGGAGCCCACGGATAGGCCCAGGCCGGAAATGAGCCGGGTGACGCCGATGGCGGGGAACCTGTACCGGGAGCCTGCGCCACCGCGGCGCCGGCAGCGAACAGTCCGAATGCCGCCAGCGCGCTTACACAGAGTCTAATCAGCCTTCTCACGACGCACACCCCCCCTTGAGACCGCGCGATGTCGCGCCCTGCCCCGCGATTCCAGTCTACGTTCAATGATCGTTTTCGCGCAATGTCTGAAACGGTCCATCGGGTTGTTCTGACGCTGGGGACATCGTCAGAACCGCCGCAGGTTTCCTTTTGACTCGTTTGTCTCTTGTCTCTCGCCGCATCTGCTCGATTGGCAGCGGAAGGCACTAGACTAGGTCTCATCCAGCGTGTGAACCCAGGGTTCGGGATAGAGCGCGTAGGCGTCGCCTCGCCTTGCAAGCCGCGAGAACGCCGGGAAATGCAGATGCATGCCGGCGATCAGGACACCGTCAGTGCAGACGCGATCGAACATGCGCTTGCGCGAAGCCGCGGCCGCGGCGAGATCGGTATCGAAAGCCATGCCGGCTTCGGGAAACGCGGTCTGCACTTCCGGCACATGCACCGTGTCGCCCCAGATCATCAGCTGATCGTTGCCGGAAGCGATGAGAAAAGCGGTGTGGCCTGGCGTATGCCCGTGACTGGGCACGGCGGTGACGCCGGGAAAGACCTCGCCCTGCCTGAACAATCGCGTGCGATTTTTGTAGGGCGCGACCTGCTCGCGGCCGGCGAGAAAATAGAGCCTCCTCGATCGCTCATCGACCTTCGTCATCGCGCCGTCGTCGAACCAGTGCGCCGGTTCGTTTTCGTGCATGACCAGTTCCGCGTTCGGAAACAACAATTGGCCGTTCGACATGTCGGTCAGGCCTGCGGAGTGATCCGGGTGCATGTGCGTCAGCAGCACCGTATCGATCGACTTCGGGTCGATGCCGGCGGAGACGAGGTTGCGTTGAACGAAACCGGCCGTCGTCTGGAGATAATTGCCGGATCCAGTGTCGACGATCGCGATGCGGCCCTTTGATTGAATCAGGAAGGCGTTGACGCTGGTTCGCCGCGCCGGCCGGAATGCGTCCCGCAGGACCTGATGCGCCTTTTCAAGATCTACATTGCGCATCACGTCGAGGTTGCCGTCCAGATAGCCGTCGCTGATGGCCGTGACGACGATATCTCCGATCTTGCGATGATAGACACCGGGAATCTGCTGTGCGGGTTGTGGGGTCATGTGGGAGGACCTCGATGGATTTCAGGGGATGGTGAGGCTCGATCAGGCGTCGATCGCACTCAGGAAGACGTCGATGCTATCGAAGATGAGGTCAGGCGTTTGCACCGCCATATAGTGGCCGGTGCGGACTTCGGTATAGCCTCCGTTGGGGAGCGCGTTGGCTACCGCTTTCGCGAGCGCCGGCGGGCGAACACGATCAAGGCTGCCGCCGATCACCAGCACGGGACAGCGCAGCGTAGTCAGTTCGTCCTGCATGTCCATGCTCGCCAGCATTCGGTAGACGGTCGCGTAGCTCGCGGGGTCATTGCCGAGCCATCGCGCCCGGAACCGCTCAAAGCGCTCGATGTCGCCGCGAAGCTCGGTGGGATAGCCGTTCCGCATCGAATCTTCGACCGCGAATGCCATTCCGGCGGCCTCGATCTTTGCAACGCGCTCGAGCACCGCGGCGCGGCGATCCGGCGCGATGCCGGTAGCCGGGCTGCCGACCGCAACGCCGCTGATGCGCTCCGGATATCGAGCGGCGAAATGAAGGGCGATTGCACCGCCGACCGCGATACCCGCCAGCGCCACCTTGCCGGCGATTCCGATGTGATCGAGCAGCGTTGCGATATCATCGGCCATCGTGTCGAGGCCAAGCTCGCCACGCACCTTCTGCGACATGCCCGCCCCGCGGCTATCGTAGCGCAATACGCGACGAGATTCCGGGAACTGCGGTACGACGTCGTCCCAGCTTTCGAGCGAGCCGCCCATTTCGTGCACGAGCACCAACGTGCGGTCACCCTTGCCGCTTAGCTCGTAGCGTAGCCCGACGCCTTCCAGTTCGATGAAGTCCATTTTTGCACTCCCGGTTGTTCCCGGTCTGATTTTGTTTCTCAGCCGTCCCGTTCGCGGGCGACTTGCCGATCCACGCCGGGGATCGGCGATCTCACGATATTGGACACGACATGAATCCCAAAATGAAATTCGCGGACGTCCGGAAAGCCCGGGGTATCCATCGCGCTCCACCAGGTGCCTGCGGCACCGCAACATAATTCCACTTCTCGCCGGGCGCGACATTCGGCGTTTGGTCACCGGACCAGAGATGCTATGCTGGTCGTTCATTTGCTTGAAAAGAGAAGTCAGGAGTTCGCGCGAGAAGGTTAGCGAAGCGGGGCAGCATCAATGATGACTTTACCGGAGCTGGCGGCAGATGCCTTGGAAGAATTTCTCGGTTCCTATATGCGCCGCAGGTTCGGGTCTTCGCAGACGCACCTCGTCGAGATCGTGCCATCGGCCGCTCGCATCGCGCTCGAATGCATTGGAAATAGCGACGCGCTCTACCACAATGTCGAGCACACACTGCTGGTAACGCTTGCCGGACACGATATCCTGCGCGGTCGTGCGTTGCACACCCACATGACCGCGGACGACTACGCCCACATTATCATTGCCTGCCTTACCCACGACATCGGTTACGTGCGCGGCCTGTTCCAGGACGACGACGCCGACGGCTTTGTGACCGATGCGACGGGCCGGAAGGTGACCTTGCCGCGCGGTTCGTCGGATGCCGGCCTGATGCCTTACCACGTCGACCGGTCGAAGCTTTACGTGATGAAGCGGATCGAAGGCATTGCTGCGCTCAACAAGCAGCGCATCGCGCAGGCGATCGAAGGCACCAGATTTCCTCCGATAAAAGACCAGCCATGCGACGAGGAGGCGGCGATCGTTCGAGCGGCGGATTTCATCGGGCAACTCGGCGATCCCAACTACATCAGGAAGGCAAACGCGCTCTACCATGAGTTTGAAGAGGTCGGCATGAATCGCCAGCTTGGCTATGATTCACCGGCCGACATCGTCAATCGCTACCCGCAATTTTATTGGGACTGCGTGGCGCCTCATATTCAGACCGAAATACGTTATCTCAATATGACCTCGAGCGGACGCCAGTGGATCGCTAGCCTTTATGGCAATGTGTTCCGTGCCGAACGTGAGATCTCGCTGTCCGGCCCGCAAACATAGACCTGCAGGGATCGACCCCGCGAGCATCAACGCGCTCGGGCCTGGCGCAACCCGGACGTTTGCCGAAACGCGCCACCAACTCCATGCGGCCAAAGTAAAAGCCGCCCGGAGGCGGCTTCATAGGCGGCCGGCTCCGGATGATCAGTTTCCCATCTTCGGGGCTTTGACATGGCCCTTGGCCCTGGCGGTCGCGACTTTTGATTTATGGCTAAAGCAATTTATTCCGTCGGAACATACGGGCGTGCCTTTCATGTTTCCCGCATAAGCGGAAGTATAAGCGGCTGAAATGGCAGTTCCGGAAACGGCGAGCGTCAGGATGACTGCGATTGTCTTCCTGGTGATCCTCCCAAACAGCTTCGGTAATAACGACGGCGGTTAGCATTCGCAGAATTTCGCGAAAAAGACCATCTCCAAAGTAGCGCCAAGGCCTGAAAACTACCGACGCGGATAGACTTGGATATTCGTTGTCTATTTGAAGGCGCCGATCAATTGCGTTGCGACCCTGCGATGCCCCTCGGCAGTGAGATGAACATGGTCGGCCTGTAACATGCCTGGCTGATGCCCAACCGACATCATGATCCCAAGCGCATCGACTACTCTGATGCCACGATCCCTTAGTTGCGTTTTGATCGCACCGATATTCGCCTGAGCGACGGCGGCACTGCCACCCGTTCTCACGTCGTTAAACGCCCCGATACCCAGGATAACGGTCTTTGTTCCATCTGGTACAGCACTTGAAAGCCGGGCAAGTTCCTGGCCGGTGGTTTCACCAAAAACTCCAGCATTCGTTATATGGACGCTTGAGCCCCTGACTCTCAGCATGCTTTCCAGTTGAGCTGGCCAGGCTTCCGTAGGGTTAACACCATACCCCTGAGTGTTGCTGGCCCCCAGTGCCACAATTTGTGCCGAAGCAAAACCGGTCGGCGCAAAGATCGCACCGACGAGCGCCGACGCAAATACCAAGACCATCACAAATTTCATTTTTTGCTTCCAGGTTGCCGCTCGACGGGTTTTGGATCACCCAAATCAAGACCCGAACTCGTAAAGCCATCAACCGGTACTCGCCAGGCACGGCCTGGAAAGTCCGTTCGGTGCAAACGCTACGGCGTGAACTTGTAGGACACCGCTGCGCGGACGGCCTCGATGGTCTGGCGACCACCCTTGTCAGTGAATATCGGGGTCCCCGGCAGGGTCGATGTTTGCGTCGCTGTGGATTCGACGGTGCCGAAATCATAGTGCAGGTATTCAAGCCGTGCGATCCAGTTCGTGCTGCCGATGAAGCTTTCAACACCGGCGCCCGCCGCCCAGCCGAAATGATCACGCGGCGTTACGCTGCTAAATGCGGTCGTATTCCCTGGAAAAGCCGTGACATCGAGAAGGGATCTGTCCACGCGCTCCCATGCGAGGCCGCCGGTGCCATAGAGCAGCCAACTGCCGGCCGGCGTCCAGCCGATGCGGCCGCGGGCGGTGCCGAGATATTTCACATTGTCCGAGAGCGTTTCGGTGCGGCTGTTTAAAGTGGTTGCCGGGACGGAGCTGCCTTTGATGCCGGTGGCGCTGCCATCGATTTCGAGACCCGCGACGACGTTGGTGTACTGCCAGTTGTAACCCCCCCCTGGCCGCCGCCAAGCCAGCCCTGGGATTTGATGCCGCCAACGGAAGTTGCCACATTGAAGGCGGCGAAGTTGGTCGAAAAATCGTTGTCTTTCCAGCCGTAGCCACCGTGGGCGCCGAGATAGAATCCGGCCCAGGTCTGCAGCGGAGCCGGCATGCGGGGCGCTTTGGTAAGCATCGCAGGCGCGGCCGCCGCGGCAAATTCCGGGCCGAACTTGTAGGAAACGCCGGCGCGCACCAGGTCGATGGTCTGACGACCCGCGGTAAGGGCCGCGGTGAAGGTTGCTCCGCCGGGCTGGACGAGGTTGATGCTGGCGTCGGCATTGATGCGGCCAAAATCGTAATGCAAATATTCGAGGCGGCCGATCCAGTTCGAGCTGCCAAGCATGACTTCGCCGCCGGCAGCGTTTCGACCGTCTGTCCAGCCCAACTCCTGAAGCCCCCGAAGAAAGGATGCAAGACGGGCTCGCCCCTCGGCATCGTTGGCGATCCCCATCAACACGCCGATCCGCTTCATCCGCTCCGGTTGCTGTGCGCGCACCGTGACGGGCCAGAACGTCGCCGTGGCCACACCGGTGATGAATTCGCGTCGTCGCTTGGCGTCTCCGAAGGACACGTCAACGGATGCCTGTAGTCTTAGCACTTCACGAACGAGTGGACAGTTTTAAGTGAACCATCTGCCGAGCATTTGCTCAGATCGGGAGTCTGATAGTCGACTCTGACCGAGGCGGCGCATTCGGATCCGCAGTACATAACACGCCGCTTAACGCTATTCCGCGGCTTGCCGCACATGGCGCGCGGTTGGCGTCCGCATGGTCACCAGTTCTTCGGCCGCCGTCGGGTGCAGCGCCATCGTTGCATCGAAATCAGCCTTGGTCGCTTTCAATTTGACGGCGATGCCGAGCACCTGCACCATTTCGGCAGCGCCGTCGCCGACGATATGACAGCCGACGATGCGGTCGGTGGTGGCATCGATGACCAGCTTCATCAGAATCCGCGTGTCGCGGCCCGACAGCGTGGCCTTCATCGGCCTGAAGCTGGCCTTGTAGATATCGACGTGGCTGAATTTCGCGCGCGCCTCCGCTTCCGTCAGCCCGACGGTGCCGACCTCGGGCTGGCAGAACACCGCAGTCGGAACGTCGAAATGATCGACTTCGACGGGCCGCTTGCCGAACACCGAGTCGGCGAAGGCGTGGCCCTCGCGGATCGCGACCGGGGTGAGGTTGAGGCGGTGGGTGACGTCGCCGATCGCGTAGATGTTCGGCACCGAGGTGCGGGAGAAGCTGTCGACGGCGATTCCGCCGTTGCTCGGATTAATGGCGACGCCAGTCGTTTCCAGCCCGAGATTCGCGACATTCGGATGCCGGCCGATCGCGAACATCACCTGATCGGATGCAATGCTCGAGCCGTTCGACAAATGCGAGGTGAACTCGTTGCCGTGCTTCGCGACCTTGGCGACAATAGCGTCGCTGACGATGCTGATGCCTTGCTTTTCCATCTCGCTCCGCACATGGATGCGGACGTCTTCATCGAAGCCGCGCAGGACGTTGTCGCGGCGACAGACCACCGTCACATCGGCGCCGAAACCCGCAAAGATGCCGGCGAACTCCAGCGCAATATAGCCGCCGCCATGAATCAGTATCCGCTTCGGCAGCGTGGCCAGATGAAACACTTCATTCGACGAGATCACGTGTTCGATGCCGGGAATCAGAACGCCATGATTAGGCGCGCCGCCGGTCGCGATCAGCACGTATTTTGCCTTTACCGCCTCGCCGGTGGCGAGCCGAAGCGTATTGGCATCCTCGAACACCGCACGCGTCTTGACGATGGCAGCGCCGGATTTTTCCACGTTGGCCGTATAGGCGGCCTCCAGGCGCGCGATCTCCTTGTCCTTGTTGGCGATCAGGGTCGGCCAATCGAAGGTCGCGGAAGGGATGGTCCAGCCGAAGCCCGCCGCGTCCTCGATCTCGTGATGGATGTGGGAGGCATAAACCAGGAGCTTTTTCGGCACGCAGCCGCGGATCACGCAGGTGCCGCCCATCCGGTACTCTTCGGCGATCATGACCCGCGCGCCATGGCCGGCGGCGATCCGGGCGGCGCGAACCCCGCCCGAACCTCCTCCGATGACAAACAGATCGACGTCGAACTCAGCCATCTCAGCCCTGACCGGAATCAAATTGCTCTAGATCATATCTGCTTGCCGCGCTTGCGCATCTCGGCGCGGAATTCGGCATTTACCGTCTCGGCAAATATCTGCGCCCACTGGTTCATATAGGACATGCTGAATTGAATTGCCCGCGGCTCCGAGGCCAGCAATTTCTGCCCGAGCGGCGACTTGTAGAACGTGACCAGGTCCTTCAACTCCTGCTCGGTAAACTCGTTGGTGTAGATATTCGCCATCCCCTCGCCGATTTCCTTCTCGCGGCCGGCCAGCTTCTGGGCGACGATCACGGCGACCTCATTGAGATCCTTTTGATAGTTGAGATTATTCTGCAACAGCGCATCCTTGGTCTGCTGCACGATGTTGGGAACCGCGTTGGCATAGATCTGGTTCGCATTTTTCATCGCCAGAATTTCCTTGGCCGCGGCGAGCGCCGCCGGCGAACCCTGCTTGAGCGGCGGCGGAGCCGGCTGCTGGGCCCCCGCCGGAGCGCCGATCAGAGCCAGCCCCAGTGCGAGGCCCGCGGCCGAGAAAATCTTCAAAAGGCGCTTCATTCCAATTCTCCTGAGATTGCGGCGTTACCGCCGTTCAACAACGCGAATTCCCTCTGTGCCTGCCAGCATCGCGGTGCTGGCAAGGGCGATGAACAGCCCGTGCTCGACCACGCCTGGTATTGCATTGAGTAGGCTGGCCAGGCGCGGGGCATCGGTTATTCGGCCGAGATGGGCATCGACAATCCAGTGGCCGCTATCGGTGACAAAAACGTGACCGTCTTTGCCCTTTCGGACCACCATTTGCCCGGAAACGCCGCTTTCCGCAAATGCCCCGCGGATGGCACGCTGCGTCGCCGCCAGGCCGAACGGTACGACCTCGATCGGCAATGGAAAGCGGCCGAGCGCTTCGACCCATTTGGTCGCGTCGGCGATCACGATCATGCGATCCGACGCGTTGGCCACGA
This sequence comes from Bradyrhizobium sp., assembly GCA_028290165.1. Next base: position 9,691 of record JAQGKJ010000857.1, read on the forward strand.
TCTTCTCGCGCAGCAAGGCGCCGCCGCCGCCCTTGATGAGATTGAGCGAGGGATCGATCTCGTCGGCGCCGTCGACGGTCAGGTCGAGCCGATCGATGTCATCGAGCGTGGTCAATGGAATGCCGCACCGCACCGCGTCGGCGCGCGTCGCCTCCGACGTCGGCACGCCGATTACATGAAGCCCGCCGCGCACCCGTTCGCCGAGCAGTTCGACAAAGTGTTTCGCGGTCGAACCGGTGCCGAGACCAAGCTTCATGCCGTCACGCACAAACTCGAGCGCGCGGGCCGCCGCCTGCCGTTTCAATTGGTCCATATCCACGTGCAAACGATGCCCCCCAAAAACCGCTGACGATGCCGCTGACCGATCATGCAACCGGCGATTTCCGGCGCAGGCCTATCTAGCGTCGTTTTGGAGGAAGTAACAGCGCTAAGCGCTCCCCTGGCAGCCTGCCGCTTTGTCCATCGCCGCCGTGATGGCGGCAAACCGCTCCTTGACCTCCTCGCGCATCTCCGGATGCGTGAACACGTAGAGCTCGTCCTCGCCAATCGCCGCAAGGACGCGCGCGGCGACCTCCGACGGGTCGAGCCCGGCGCGCAGGCGTTCAGCAATATGGGCCAGCAGCTGGCCCGCGGGGCTCGCCGGGTCCGGCGCCTTTGAGGCCCCGTAGCGCTCCGGGCGGTTGCGGCCGCTTTCGCCGATGCCGGTGCGCACATATCCGGGACAGAGCACGGTCACGCCGATGCCGAGCGGCCTGAGCTGCATCGCCAACCCCTCGGACATGCCGACCACCGCGAACTTGCTCGCCACATATGGGCTGAACCCGAGC
>JAQGKJ010000860.1 GCA_028290165.1 Bradyrhizobium sp.
AGGTGTAATAGGCGATCGGCACCGGGATCGGCACGTTAATGCCGACCATGCCGACATTGACCTTGGCGGCGAAATCGCGCGCGGCGTCGCCGTCGCGCGTGAAGATCGCGACACCGTTGCCGTAGTCGTGGTCGGAGGGAAGTGCCAACGCCTCCTTGTAGTCGTGAGCGCGCACCACCGAGAGCACCGGACCGAAGATCTCTTCCTTGTAGATCCGCATGTCTTTCGTCACGTTGTCGAACAGGCACCCGCCCATATAAAAACCGTTCTCATAGCCCTGCATCTTGAAGTTCCGGCCATCGACCGCGAGCGTGGCGCCCTCCTTGATGCCGATCTCGACATAGTTCCTGACGGGATTGAGCGCCTCCTTCGTCACCAGCGGACCGTAATCCGCGGACGGATCGATCGAGGTGCCGATCTTGAGGTTCTCCACGCGCGGAATGAGCTTCTCCATCAGCCGGTCGCCGGTGGTCTTGCCGACGGGGACCGCGACAGAGATCGCCATGCAGCGCTCGCCGGCCGAGCCATAACCCGCGCCGATCAAGGCATCGACGGTCTGGTCCATATCGGCGTCGGGCATGACGATGGCGTGGTTCTTGGCGCCCCCAAAGCATTGCGCGCGTTTTCCGGTGGCGGCGGCGCGCTCGTAGATATATTGCGCGATTGGAGACGAGCCGACAAAACCAACGGCGCGGATATCGGGATCGTCCAGGATGGCGTCGACCGCTTCCTTGTCGCCGTTGACGACGTTGAGAATGCCCGGCGGCAGCCCGGCCTCGATCATCAATTTCGCGAGTTCCATCGGCACGCCGGGATCGCGCTCCGACGGTTTCAGGATGAACGCGTTGCCGCAGGCGATCGCGGGCGCAAACTTCCACATCGGGATCATCGCCGGAAAATTGAACGGCGTGATGCCGGCGACAACGCCCAAGGGTTGCCGCATCGAATAGATGTCGATGCCGGGACCGGCGCCTTCGGTATATTCGCCCTTCATCAGATGCGGAATGCCGCAGGCGAATTCGACGACTTCGAGGCCGCGCTGGATGTCGCCCCGCGCATCGGGAACGGTCTTGCCGTGCTCGCGCGCCAGCAGATCGGCGAGTTTGTCGTAGTCGCGCTGCGCCAGTTCCAGGAACTTCATCATCACACGCGCCCGGCGCTGCGGGTTGGTCGCGCCCCACTCGGCTTGCGCGGTTTTGGCGTTTTCGACCGCGGCGCGCACCTCGGCTTTGGAGGCCAACGCCACCTGGGCCTGGACGTCGCCGGTCATCGGCTCGAATACGTCCGCGAACCTGCCCGAAGTGCCCTTGACCTCGCGGCCGCCGATAAAATGTCCGATTGTGCGCATGCGTTCCTCCAATACCTTCGCGGGGTGCAAGTTTTGGCGGCATCTTGCAGTCTTTGCGGCGTTTGGAAAGGGTTTCCGCGCGTAGCGCATTTGCGAAAATGCGGGCTGCGCGTTTTCGCACCCCTACGACCAACGTCGCATGGGGCTGCCGCGAGGCCTGATCAGTGCCGCGCGGGGCTCGCCGCCTTGCCGGACGCGGATCTCTTCGCCGCGCGTTTCGCCCGATCGAGCACGGCGTCGCGCCCGGCGCCGAGAATTTCGTCGGAAAAATCCCCCGTGCCGGCGATGCGGGCCAGCACCAGCGTTCCCATCATGGTCGCGATCGCGGCCATCGCCTGTTTGCGCGCTGCCTTGCGCGGGATTTCCGGAATCTGCTCGGCGAGCATGTCGATCATCTGCTCCAGCTTGGCTGCGAACGCTTTCCGGGTTTTCGGGCTCTCGCGGGCGATTTCCGCGCCCAGCGTCGGGATGGCACAGCCGTGGCCGGGATCGTCGCGATGCACAGTCGTCAGGTAGGAATCCACGATCATCGCCAGCCGCTTGTCCGGCGGTATCCGTTCGGCGAGCTTGCGCCAATGCTCCGTCCCACGATCCATCGCATGGGCAAATGCCTCGATGACCAGCGCGTCCCGCGAATCGAAGTGGGCGTAGAAGCCGCCATGGGTGAGGCCTGCCTCCTTCATCAGGTCGGCGACGCCGATGCCGTGGGCGCCTTTTTCGCGAAGCCGCACCGAGGCTTTCTTCACGATCCGCGCGTGGGTCTCGAGCTTGTGTTCCCTGGAGTAGCGCATTGATTGTCCTATAAGATGTTTGTAGTCATATAATAACACCTGTTACCCGAAAAAGCTGCATTTTTATTCTCGTTTTTGGAACCGGCGGAGAGGATTATTTCGCAACCGCGATATTGGGGCGCCCGGGAGGCCGAACCTTCCTACTCTTGACAACACCGCTGGTTGCCCGGGAAGTGGCAGGTCCGCACCTCCGCCGTACCGACCGATCGCGAGACCTTCTCATGCAAATGCTCAATCCCCATTGCGGCGTCGACCGCGACCCGCGCGGCGTCGTCCGCCTGACCATCTGCAACGCCGGTTCGCTCAATATCCTGGGGTCCGCGGTCATCAACGGCGTTCGCGAGGGATTGGAGGTGCTTGCGACGGAGCGGCGGATTCGCGCGCTTGTCGTCGCCGGCCAAAGCGAAAAAAGCATGATCGGAGGCGCCGACGTCAAGGAGATGGCAAAGCTCGATCAGGCCTCGGCGGAGAAGTTCATCACCGGTTTGCGCGACCTCTGCGAGGCCGTGCGGGCGTTTCCGGGACCCACCATCGCCCGGATGCCCGGCTGGTGCCTCGGCGGCGGTCTCGAAGTCGCAGCTTGCTGCGATTTCCGGATCGCCGCGCACGACGCCAAATTCGGCATGCCGGAAGTCCGGGTCGGGATTCCCAGCGTCATCCATGCCGCGCTGTTGCCGCGGCTGATCGGCTGGGGCCGGGCTCGCTGGCTGGTGATGACGGCCGAGAATATCGACGCGCCCACCGCCCTTGCCTGGGGGCTGGTCGACGTGGTCGCGCCGGAAGGCGGACTGGACGCCGCCGTTGAGCAGACGGTAGCAGCGCTCCTGGAATGCGGCCCTGAGGCGCTGCGTGCGCAAAAGGCCCTGCTTCGGCAATGGGAGGAACTGCCGCTGAAAGAGTCGGTCGACCTCTCTATCGGCGTATTCGGAAAATCGTTCCTGACCGGCGAGCCGCAGCGGTTGATGCAGGCGTTTGTCGACCGGAAGCGGTAGCCGGTAGTCGTCATGCCCCGCGAAACCGGGGCATCCAGTACGCCGTGACGGTCGTCGGAATCGAGACGGCTGCGTTTACTGGATCATCCGCTTTCGCGGATGATGACAATTGTGGCTGTTGCGACCGTACCGGCCTGACTGGCCAGGTCCAGTCCACCGCAATTTATCGCGAGCCGCCGTTGCAAATCCCGCAGCGCATCATATGATGAATGTCATTCTACCTAAATCGCTCTCCGAAGCGCGAAAAATTGAGGAGCACCCGCCATGGCCACCGCTTCCGATCCCGTCGTCATCGTTTCCGCCGCCCGCACGCCGCTCGGCCGCTTCATGGGCGATCTCTCCCCCTTCAGCGCGCATAAGCTCGGTTCCCATGTGATCGGTGCCGCGCTCGAGCGGGCCAAATTGTCGCCCGAGAAGGTCGACGAAGTGTTCATGGGCTGCGTGCTGCCGGCCGGACAGGGTCAGGCGCCGGCGCGGCAGGCTGCACGCGGCGCCAAGCTGCCGGATGCGACGGGAGCCACCACCATCAACAAGGTCTGCGGCTCCGGCATGAAGGCAACCATGCTGGCGCACGACATCATCAATGCCGGATCTGCCGACATCGTGGTGTCCGGCGGCATGGAGAGCATGACCAATGCACCCTATTTGCTCGCCAAGGCGCGCGCCGGCTATCGCGCCGGCCATGATCGCATCATCGACCACATGGTGCTGGACGGCCTCGAAGACGCCTACGAGGTAGGACGCTCGATGGGCGATTTCGGCGA
>JAQGKJ010000890.1 GCA_028290165.1 Bradyrhizobium sp.
GAGCGGGTGCAGCACCTCGAGCCACTTCGCGGCCGGGCCTTCCAGCGCGCCGCGTTTGAGGCCCAGCAGGTGCTCGGTCTCGGGGCTGGTAAAGACCTTGTCGGCGGAGACGTCCCAATCCCAGATCAGGTCGACCGAGCCGGTCAGCGCCAGCGCGCGGCGCTCGACGTCGGAGACGACGCCTGTGGTGGCGCCGCCGCCCGCGAACGCGTGCTGCATGACCGTAAACCCGATCAGCATCACGATCAGCACCAGGCCGCCGAGCAGCGCGGGACCGACGATGTCGTTGGTGACAGAGCCCGCCACCGTCATGCCGGCGGCGATCACCCACACCACCAGCAGGAACCAGGTCGGGATCAACAGCACCGCGCGGTCGAAACCGTGGGTCGAGAGATAGACGATCAGCGCGAAGCCGGCGAAGGCGATCAGCACCAGCGACATGCGCGCGATGCCGGAGGCGACCGCCGGATCGAACAGCGCCAGCGCCACCAGCGAGCCCAAAAATGTCAGCCAGCCCACCGTGATGTGGGAATAGCGCACATGCCAGCGGCTGAGGTTGAGATAGGCGAACAGAAACACCAACAGCGTCGCGGCCAGGATCGCTTCGCCCGCCGCGCGCCACACCCGCTCGGCGTTGTTCGACATGTCGAGCACCTTGCCCCAGAAGCCGAAATCGACGCCGATATAGACCAGCACCGCCCAGGCCAGTGCGGCGGCGGCGGGGAACATGATGCTGCCCTTGACCACGAACAGGATGGTCAGGACCAGCGCCAGCAGGCCGGAAATGCCGATCACGATGCCCTGGTAGAGCGTGAACGAATTGACCTTGTCCTTGTAGGCGTCGGGCTCCCACAGATAGAGCTGCGGCAATTTATCGGTGCGCAATTCCGCGACAAAGGTGATGACGGCGCCGGGGTCGAGCGTGATGCGGAAGATGTCCGCGGTCGCTCTCTCCTGGCGTTCGGGACGGTCGCCGGTCGACGGCGTGATGGTGGCGATGCGCGACAGTCCAAGATCGGGCCACAGCAGGCCAGACGACACGATGCGATAATGCGGAGCGACGATCAGGCGGTCGAGCTGGTCGTCGGTGTTGTTGGCGAGCGCAAACACCACCCAGTTCTGGCCGCCTTCGCGGGCGCGGACCTCGATGCGGCGAACGATGCCGTCGGTGCCGGGTGCGGTGGAAACCTGAATGCGGTCGGTGTCGCTGCGCTGATGATCGAGCACCGCGGTGAGGTCGATCGCGGGCGCGTCACCGCGGACGCTGACGGCGTCGATGGCGTGCGCCGGGGCTGCGGCGGCAACAATCATGAGGCCCAGCGCGAGGGGCGCGAGGCACCTGATCAGACGCAATGTCGTTCTCCGCGATCAAACGATGCTTCCGTGCGAAGCGACCCGCCCGGCGTTGGGGATAATTGACATGAAAGCGAGGGAAATCAAAGGGTTTCCGGCCGCCCCTTGGTTCGGAAGCGTTAAGTGGCCAACACAATTTTGCCAATATGTTCGCTCGTCTCCATGCGCCGATGCGCGTCCGCGGCCTTTTCCAGCGGGAATGTGCTGTCCATCAAGGGTTTTATGCGCCCCTCGCGGAGCAGCGGCATCACCTTGGCTTCGATCGCAGCGACCATCGCCGCCTTATCCGTATTGCTACGGGGGCGCAGGGTCGAGCCGGTGTGGGTCAGCCGCTTCACCATCAGCTTGGCAAAATTAACATTTGCCTTGGGTCCATGGAGAAATGCGATCTGGACCACGCGGCCGTCGATCGCGGCGGCCTCGTAATTGCGCTCGATGTAATCGCCGCCGACCATGTCGAGAATGACGTTGGCGCCGGCGCCATCGGTTGCGTTCTTTACCTCGGTGACAAAATCCTCGGTCTTGTAGTTGATGGCGCGGTCGGCGCCGAGTTTGATGCAGGCGTCGGCTTTTTCCTTTGATCCGACGGTGACGATCACCCTGGAACCGAAAGCCTTGGCGAGCTGGATCGCCATGGTGCCGATGCCGGACGAGCCGCCATGGATCAACAGCGTCTCGCCCGGCTGAAGCCGGCCGCGCTCGAACACGTTGTGCCAGACCGTCATCAGCGTTTCCGGGATCGCGCCGGCCTCCAGCATCGACAGCACCGGCGGTACCGCCATGGCCTGGGCATCCTGCGCGATGGCATATTGCGCGTAGCCGCCGCCGGCCACCAGCGACATCACCTTGTCGCCGACCTTGTGTTTGGTCGCGCCGGGGCCGACCGCCACCACTTCACCGGCGACTTCAAGGCCGGGCAAATCGCTGGCGCCCGGCGGCGGCGGGTAGGTGCCGGATCGCTGCGCGACGTCGGGGCGGTTGATGCCGGCGGCCGCGACCTTGACCAGGAGTTCGCCCGGCCCGGGAGAAGGCACCGCGCGGGTCTCGGGCAACAGCACCTCCGGGCCGCCGGGCTTGCTGATGCCGATCACGGTCATTTGCGCGGGCAGCTTTTCCATGATTTGTCCTTGGCCAAATGCTTCAGAATTGAAGAGGCATCTGATTAGCCAGCCGGGCTTCGGCTGGCAACCGTTTCACTGGTGCGGGAACACCAATCGTCGAACACGGAGAGAACGCATGGCCATCGAGGACGATGACAAGCCACGGAAAAAAATCACCCACGAGATCGGGCAGGACCTGTCGCTGCTGTCGGTCGAGGAACTGACCGAGCGCATCGCGCTGATGACGTCGGAGATCGAGCGGCTGCAGGCGGCCATGACCAAAAAGCGCGCGTCGAAGGATGCCGCGAACAGTTTTTTCAAATCGTGAGTGCTGAGCTTCCTTTGGTCTCGCGCAACCGCTCTGCCGTCATGGCCAGGCTTGTCCCGGCCATCCACGTCCTGTCTTGGTCAACACCTAAAAGACGTGGATGCCCGGGACAAGCCTGGACAAGCCCGGCCATGACGGGGAGGGGCCGTACGCCTTGTTCGAAAATTTCGCGCGCAAGCCCCGCAACTCGGCCAATGGCCGACATGGCAAATGAAACGTGAAAGAAACCGTTCGTTTACGATTGATTAAGCTTTCTCACCTATGACTGGATCGTCCTCGTTTGGACACCGAGTGGCTCCTGTCCACTCTGTTTGACGCCTCCCTGTTATCAACTTCAAAGCCGCCGGAAACGGCGGCTCTTTTTTTGGGCGTCTTCGGTTCCGTCACCGCCTTGGAAACCATAAAAAGCCTTGCGGCTGGACTCCGGCCTGCGGGCGCGCAATGATTTGTTCATCATAAGCCGGCGCGGGTGCAAGTCGGCAGCGTAAATAGTGGCGTGAGGGCGTTAACCATGTCGGACCGTGCGCAAGGCGAAACCGCACTTGTTCAGTTCAGCGAGCGGCTGACCAATTCGGCGGCGTTCGGCACGCTGTTCCGGGAAGGCATGGATCTGGTCGAGGAGACCGCCGCCTATCTCGACGGGGTCGGCCGCACCGAGGCCAAGGCGCTCGACCGCTCGGTCAGCCTCACTTACGCGACCGAAAGCATGCGGCTGACCACCCGCCTGATGCAGCTGGCCTCATGGCTATTGCTGCACCGTGCGGTGAAGGAAGGCGAGATGACGCTGACCCAGGCCAATCGCGAAAAGACCAAGGTCAAGCTGTCCGCCGCCGATCCCGGCCCCGACGACATGATCGAAAAATTGCCGCAGCAATTGAAAGACCTGATCGCCCGCTCGATGGCGCTGCAGGCGAAAGTCCGCCGCCTCGATACCACCATCCACGCCCCGTCGAGCGAACGCGCCGCGATCGGCAATCCACTGGTGCCGCAGCTCAATCGCCTGAAGGCGGCCTTCGAGCAGTAACTAGAAAATCGTCATCGCCAAGTAGGGTGGCAAAGCCAACGGGTCGCGCGAATGCGGGCCCGATGACAGGCTCCGCGTGCCCACCTGTGTCCCCAAGAGAAAAGGTGGGCACGGCGCGAGCGCGCCTTTGCCCACCCTGCAAAGCCAAAACGAAAACGCCCCCGACCGATGGGGGCGTTTTGATAGCTCTCGCGTCGAAGGAGAGGCCTGAAAGCCTTCAATCCTTCTTGAGGAAGCCGGAAAACTTCTTCTGGAACCGCGACACGCGGCCGCCGCGATCGAGCAGCTGCTGGGCGCCGCCGATCCAGGCCGGGTGCGACTTGGAGTCGATATCGAGGTTCAATTTGTCGCCCGGCTTGCCCCAGGTCGAGCGCGTCTGATACTCGGTACCATCGGTCATTACGACCGTAATCATATGATAATCCGGGTGAATTTCGGCTTTCATGACATATCCTTCGGCGCGCTGGCGCCTGTCTTTCGATTGCGTAGGGGACGAATTTGGGCCGCTCTATAACGCAGCAAAGCCGCCAAAACAAGCCAAGTATCTTGCCGGATTGGCATTCTGCCGGGTTTGCCAGCGCTGGCCGCCGGGCCTATCTGGGGGGTAGCAAAGCGGATTGGTCCTGATCTCATGAGCGCAATCGAACGGCTTGAAGACCCGCGTGACCAAGCGCCGCCGCGCGGCGACGCGGAGGTCGCCGCCATCGAAGCGCAACTGACGCCGCCGGGCAAAGGCAGCGCGCGGCTTCGTCCGCTGTTGGCGCTGGCGCCCTACGTCGCGCGCTACCGAGGGCGCGCGTTTCTCGCATTGATCGCGTTGACGGTTGCCGCGATTACGACGCTGCTGGTGCCGGTCGCGGTGCGGCGGATGATCGACTTCGGGTTCTCGCCCGAAGGCATCGCCATGATCAACAAGTACTTCAGCGTGATGATCGCGGTGGTCGCGGTGCTGGCCGGCGCCAGTGCGGCGCGGTTCTATCTGGTGATGACCATCGGCGAGCGCATCGTCGCCGATCTCCGGCGCGACGTGTTCGCGCACCTGATGTCGCTGTCGCCGGCGTTCTTCGATTCCGCGCGCAGCGGCGAGCTGATCTCGCGGCTGACCGCCGACACCACCCAGATCAAATCCGCGGTCGGCGCCTCGGTCTCGATCGCGCTGCGCAACCTGATGCTGTTCATCGGCGCCACCGCGATGATGGTGATCACGAGCCCGC
>JAQGKJ010000018.1 GCA_028290165.1 Bradyrhizobium sp.
TTCGGCGGCGTCGATGTGCTGGTCAACAATGCCGGCATCATGAAGCTCGGCAGGATCGCCGACAGCGACGACGCGATGTTCGACCAGCAGATCGCGATCAATCTCAAGGGCAGTTTTAATGCAATGCGCGCAGCCGCCAGGCGGCTGCGCGACGGCGGACGGATCGTCAATTTCTCGACCAGCGTCGTCGGCACCAAGCTGGAGACCTATGGTGTCTATGCCGCCACCAAATCAGCGGTGGAAACAATGACCGCGATCCTGTCGAAGGAGATGCGCGGACGCAACATCACAGTCAATGCCGTGGCACCGGGTCCGACCTCGACCGATCTCTTTCTCAACGGCAAATCGCCGGAGCTGATCGACCGCCTGGCCAAGATGAATCCAATCGAGCGCCTCGGCACGCCCGAGGACATCGCATCCGTCGTCGCCTTTCTTGTTGGCCCCGACGGTGGATGGATCAACGGCCAGGTGCTGCGCGTCAATGGCGGCATGGTCTAATCTTTACTCACCGCCCAGCCAGCGCAGGATCTCAGCGTTGATCTCGCGCGGATAGCAATGGCTGAGATCATCGAGTTCACGATAAGTCACATCGGCACCCGCCGCCGACAATAGCTGCCGCGTCTGCCGCGCTACCTGGACCGGGAACATCCAGTCGAGCCGGCCATGCACGAGATAGACCGGCAAGTCCCGCAGTCTTTCCGCGTCTGCTATCTCGGCAATCAGCGGATGGAAGGTGGCGGCGATCGGCGCCAGGTGGGTGAAGGGGGAGGCGCTCTCGAGCCCCGTGACGTAGCAGAACGTTCCGCCGTCGCTCATTCCCGTCAGCAGCAATTTTGTGGGATCGACGTTCCAGCGTGCCCGCACCAAATCAAGAATGCGGGCGAGATTCGCCGTGTCGGTATCCTCGCCCATCAAGGCCCAGGTGGCGCCGGTCGCGGTCGGTGCGACCAGGATGGCACCAAAGCTGCGGGCGTCGCGCAGCCAGCTCCACAGGAAGCCGCGGCCATTGCCGCTGCCGCCATGCAGCGCCATCACCAGCGGCCAGGCGCGATCGGGCGTGTAATATTCCGGCACGTAGAGGGAAAAACCGCCGCGGTTGCCGGGTTCGTTGTGGTCGTGAATGATCCCGGTGTCGTCTTTTGCCGGCGCCGCCAGGCGCGCCTCTAGATCGGCGTCGTCGCGTAGCGCGGGGTCGACGAAGAAGCTTGAGACCGGAAGCAGTTTGGCGGCAAGCGCATATAGCGCCTCCTGCGCGCGCGGGGCGTAACGTAGCGCGCGAAACACCGCAACCAGGTCGCCATTGCCGAGCTGGACCGCGCGCAATCCTTCGAACGCCTTAAGCGCCGCATCGCTCGCGGTCTGCAGCGGCACACGCAAATGGGCGAATTGTTCCGGCCAATCGGAAAGCCGCGCGCGGACCGCCTGCAAAGTCTGGTCCGGCTGGCCTGCGGCTTCCATGACCTTATCGAAATCCGGCGGGTTCAGATGGCGGGCGATGAAGGCGAGCGCCTCAAGCGACTCTAGCAGTGGCGGCAGCACGGCCACGATGTCCTCCACCACGGCCTCGCTCATCGCAGTCTCCGCTAGCACTGCAGATCTTTTTGGTTGCTCTAGTGCAGCCGCGGCGCCTTGAGCAGCCTGGCGCGGTCGGTCGAGGTGAGCACCACGTCGAAGGTGACGCCGTCATGATATACGGTGAGCGGCACGTCGACGCCGGCGGGACCGAGCGCCCAGAGTTTACGGTAGAAGGCGGTCTGACTAGCGATCTTTTCGCCGTTCACAGCCAGGATGACGTCGCCGGCCTTGAGTTCGGCGCGCGCCGCCGGCCCCTTCGCGGAGATGCCGATCACCACCACCTTGTTGTCGATCTCGGTCGAGTACATGCCGAGCCAGGGCCGTGCCGGTTTGTTGACGCGGCCGAACTTCCGCAGGTCGTCGAGCACCGGCTTGAGCAGATCGATCGGCACGATCATGTTGACATGCTCGGCCTTGCCCTCGCGCTCGCGCTCGAGCTGCAGCGAGCCGATGCCGATCAATTCGCCGCGGCTCGAAATCAGTCCGGTGCCGCCCCAATTCGGATGCGCGGGATAGGTGAAGATCGCCTCATCCAGGAGATATTCCCAGTAACCGGCAAACTCCTGCTTGGCGGCGATATGGCAGGCGACCGAGCGCGTGCGTCCGCCTGCACCGCCCACTACCACACGGTCGTCGACCTGGGCCGCGCTGGAGGAACCGAGCGGCAGCGGATCGAGGTCGATGTGGCCAAGCGCCTGCACCAGGCCGAAGCCGCTCACGGAATCGAAGCCGAGCGCGTGGCCTTCCACCACCCGGCCGTCGCCAAGATGCAGCCACACCGATTCCGCCTCCGTGATCAGGTAGCCGATGGTCAGCACCAGCCCGTTGTCGATCAGCACGCCATTGCCGGCGCGCTCGGTACCCAGCGTCTCCGCGCTGAAGGCATCCGAGGGGATGATCGAATGCAGGCAGACCATCGAAGACAGCACGCTATCGAGATCGAAGCTGTAGTCGCCAGGCCGCGGCTGATTGGCCGGCGGCACTTTCCATTCAGTCAAAGAGGGCATCGGGGCGCTCCTGTTGTGTCGGCGCAAGATACGGCGGGGTAAATGGCTTGCTTCGAACCCCGCCGCCGGTCCGAATGTCCGCCACCACGCAATTTACCACCAATGCCTGGATACGCATCATTTCTGTCACTGGGCGCGGCTCAAATCAACCTGGCCGCCCAACACGTCACTCCGCGGCCGGGTTCATGTGGGTCTTCAACAGCCCCGCGCCAAGGATGGATTTCGCGGACCGACGCTGCCAAACCTGCTCGGGCTGCCGTCGGCCTGTGTGCCGGGCCGGCCGCGACGAAGCCATGGGATTGCCGATCGGGGTGCTGATCACCGGCCGCCGGTTTCGCGAAGATGCCTGCCTCGAAGCAGCCGAGGCCATCGAGGCACGCGTTGGTCCGACGACGCCGATCGATCCGGCGCGACAGAGCGTGATCAGATCAGGTTAAAAGGAGAAGCGATGCACCGTGGCTGGAACCAGCGGCGCCTGGCGCGGTTTACGCAGCCAATATCTTCCATCCAGGGAGAAGACAAATGGAAGAGCCCAACTTACCCCGGCACATTCTGGAGCTTGCCGAACGGCGGTGGGCGGCGGTGCTTTCGCATCAGGCCGCGCTGCGGCCGGCCGGAAATCTCGGGACAACGCGACAGCCCTTTTGCCGGACACCACGAGGCGGCCGCCCGAACGCAAGTCCGCCCAACCAAATTCCAAGCGGCCGGACTGGAACGGGCTGTTCTGAGTTGCCTTAGAAGGCAGGCTCTCGCTTACGAGTGCGGCGGTTGGCGCCTCGGCCGATAATTGCCGATGAGTCCCACGATAATTATTG
>JAQGKJ010000023.1 GCA_028290165.1 Bradyrhizobium sp.
TCGCCCTTTGTCCGCAAGGTCCGTGTCGTATTAACTGAAAAGGGTCTCCTCTGCCGGCACGAGAATGTGAATGAGGCTAAGCCTCCGGACGGCTGGCGTGAGCTGAGCCCGCTCGGGAAGATCCCCGCATTCAAGGACTGCGATCGGGCGCTTGCCGGGTCGTCGGTGATTTGCGCCTATCTCGAGCGCCGCTTTCCCATGCCGCCCCTCTACCCTTCCGAGCCCTACGACTACGCGCGTGCGCTGTGGTTCGAGGACTACATGGATGACGGCTTCGCCCCGTTGGGCCGCTCCAAGGTGTTCTTGCCGCTTATCGTGGAGCCGCTATTGGCCGGCAAGCCGGAGGCCGATGTCGCCGCCCAGGAGGCTGCGGGCAAAGCGGTCGACAAGGAATTCCCCGCATTCTGGGACTATCTCGAGCGCGAGCTCGGCGACGGCGAGTTTTTTGTCGGCGAGCGCCTCACTATCGCCGATATTGCGATCGCGAACGCCCACGTGAACTTGCGATATGTAGGCGTTGCGCCCGCGCGCAACCGCTGGCCACGCCTGCGCGCATTCCTTGACCGCATGCACAGCCGATCTTCGTTCAGCAACCTCGTTGAGGAGGAGGCGCCGATCTTCGACAGGCTTTCCGGGCGGATCAGCGATTGAGCGGTCATCGGCCCTTTGGCGCCAGCGCCGCGTCGCGGCGATGCCGCGGCTGATCAGCGAGGAATTCCGCCGGCCTGGCGGTAAGCCGCCCGCCGCATTCCTCGACACGTTTCCAGTCGCGAATATCTGCTCGGGGTCAAACTGAGAAGAACTCAGTGTGAGCAAATGTCTTCCGGGTTACCCCTGAAAGCGGACATTGCTCAATACAGTCGGCATGTCTCAAAGGTGCCAATGCCGGAAGTCGCGGGTTACCAAGCGTATCGAACAGCACCCTTGCCGGCGTAAGAGCGGGTGACATCGGAGAATTCGCCCTCGAAGGTGGCGGCGAGCGAAAAACCGTTCAGCCATTTCATCTCGGCGGAGGCGGTAGTGAGCGCGGCGTCATGCGCCTGCGCGGCGCCGTTGACGACGAAGGATGCACCGGGCAGCGTCTGGAACGTCGCGGCAATATTGCGGTCGGTATTGAAGTCGTGCGCCCAGGCGAAGCGGCTGCGCAGGGTAAAGATCCCATCCGGCATCGCCCAGGATTTATCGGTGCGCACACCCAACTCGCTGCGTGTCGCCGTGACGCTCTTCGAAGCGTAGTTGAGCGCGAAGGTGTTGGCGCCGGACAGCGCCTGCTCGGCATAGGCAGGCAGATCGAACGTCGTGAACTGTCCGGCGGCATAGGGCGTGACGCCCATCCACGGTGTGACAAAGCGGTAGCCACCCTCGACGCGGCCGGAGAACGCATTGGCGTTGAACTTTGCGCGCAACTGATCGACGCCCGCGATGGTCACGGTGCGGTCGGTGGTGATGTCCTGCCAGCCATAGGCCAGTGCGCCAGAGAAATAGGCCGCGCCGACCTTGTGCTTGATGAAGGCGCCGGCCTGGAACAGGTCGGAGCGTCCGCTGCCGCCGTTCGCAACGCTGAAGCTGGTGCCGCCGCCGGCGAGAGCGAAGCCGGCGATGGTGCGCGGCGACAGCAGATAATCGGCGCCCGCCGCCATGCCGAACACGCGGCTGGTGGTGTTGTTGGATCCAAGCGCCGCATTGCCGTCGGTGGTCTGCGAGCCGCCGAAGCCGGCCGCCCACACGCTCCAGCGCGGATCGTAGACTTGCGCCAGCGGCGCCTTGCGGTAGATCGCCGCGTAAGCATCGCTGCTCGAACGCTTGCCCTTCGACGCATAGGCGAGGGCGTCCTCATCGGCATAGGGTGTTGCCTCCGTCGGCGTCGAAGTCGCGACGCGGCCATCGATGAGGGGATCGAGCAGGATGCTCAAGAACTGCGTCATCGCCTGGAATGTGGTCTGCTGCGAGCCCGTCGCGGTCTCGCCGGAGAGTTGATTCAATCCGTTAAGAAGGTTGTTGGCGGAAAGATTGAAGGTCGCGCTGAATGCATTGGACAGGCTGCTGCCGCCGAGCAGCGCGTTGTCGATCGCGCCCGCGACCTTGATGTGATTGGCACCGGCGTTTGCCGGCAGGATCGGCGAGAGCAGGCCGGGATCGAGCGTCAGCACTACGTTGTTGCCGACGTAGCTGAGCTGCGGATTGCGTACAAAATTATTCGCCACCAGAAGATTGACCGAGCTGAACGTCGTGCCGTTGAGACCAGATGACGTCAGGATGGTGTAGCTGGTCTTCTGCGCCAGCCGCGCCAGCGGATCTACTTTCACGGTCCCCGCAAGGTTGGCGGTGCCGGTCACGACGGTCTTGTCGCTGCTCGTGCCCGACACCTGCACCAGATAGGTCGCCGCCGCGGTCAGCGTGAGGCTGCCTTGCACCGTCAGCGGGCCGATCGAATTGCCCGGTGACAGCGTGCCGCCGTTGATCGTGGTGCTGCCGACGATGCCGTTGCCGCCGAGCGTGCCGCCGGCGTTGACCGTGGTGAGCGACGACGACGCGATCGAGCCGTTCACGCTCAGCGTGCCGTCGTTCACCGTGGTGGCGCCGGTATAGGTGTTGATGCCGGTGAGAATGGTGTTGCCCGATCCGTTCTGCACCACCTTGCCCGGATCGGTGAAATCGTCGGAAATAACACCGGCGAAAGTGTAGGCGTTGGAGCGGTTGAAGATCAGCGTGCCGCCATTGGTCACGTCGCCGACGATCGAGCCGGTCGCGCCGCCGTTGCC
>JAQGKJ010000041.1 GCA_028290165.1 Bradyrhizobium sp.
GTGGCGCTAAAACAGCGTTTTGAATTTCGCGAGCAGCAATGGGCCGGGATATTTTCCCGGCCCTTTGCTTGTTGAACTTCATTGCAAACCAACGCACGCGGTTCACGCCTAGCTGACAACATTGTGAGTTGGCATCACGTCCCATCACGTATTACACACTCTCACGATAGTTATATTATATAATTAAATCGATGGATGGGACTTGACTCGATGACTTCGGACCGCCTCTCCCCGGTCTGGGCGCCGCGCGCCCTTTACATCCTCAGCGTTCTCCGCGTCTTCACGGGACTGGAGCTGCTCCAGCATGGCACCGGAAAGATTCTCGGCTTTCCCGCCGTTCCCAGCTTTGCGCACGTTCAGATCGGTTCGCTGTCGGGCGCCGGTGGCCTGATTGAACTGATCGGGGGCTTCCTGTTCTTGATCGGCCTGTTCACGCAGCCGGTCGCCTTCATCCTGTCCGGCTTCACGGCGGTGGCCTACTTCATGGCGCATGCCAGCAAGGGGTTCTATCCGGTACTGAACGGCGGCGAACTTGCGGCGCTGTTCAGCTTCGTTTTCCTGTTCTTCACGTTCGCCGGCGGCGGACCGTGGAGCCTGGATGCAATTAGAGAGCGCAGATGAAGGTGCGCCCGGCGGCGGCTGGTCGAATGCATATCTTGTGAACGAATCGTTGCCGGTGTTGTTGGTTCGTCTAGGCTTCTGATCGGAGGCACAATATGAGCCTGGTTCGTATTGGCGCGGCCTATCAGCCCTATTTGTTGAGCCTTTTCAGGTTCATCACCGGCCTGTCCATGTTCCAGTTCGGGGTCGCGAAGCTGTTCAAGTTTCCGGCGGTCGAAATCTTCGAGGACGTCACCCCGCTCTCGCTGTTCGGCGTCGCAGGCATGTTCGAGCTGGTGTTGGGAGCGATGTTGATGCTGGGTCTCTTCACCCGCGTCGTCGCCTTCATTTTGTCCGGCGAGATGGCATTCGCTTATTTCATCGAACATTTCCCGCGCAGTTTCTTCCCGTTGCTCAATGAGGGAACGCTGGCGATCATGTTCTGTTTTTCTTGTCTCTACCTCGCGGCAGCCGGTGGCGGACCACTCAGCCTCGACGCGCTCCTGCGCATCGAGCCGCCGCTTCAACCGGACGACCGCGAACTGAGCCGGGCCCGACGCTAAAACTCCTTGCCGATCAGCCGGTCGATCGAATAGCGGCCACCACCCTTGAAGAAGATGGCGATACACAGAAGCGCCCACAGCAGGGCGAACTCGTATCCGCGGGTCGTCCAGAAATACCCGAACTGCCATTGGAAGACGAAAACGATGACCAGCATTTCAATCCCGACGACGGCCGCAGCGATCCGGGTGAAGAGCCCGATGGCCAGGCAGGCCGCCGCGACCGATTCGGCAAAGTAGGTCAGATAGGCCAGCGCTTCCGCAAACGGCAGCCCTTTGGCCGCAATGTTTGGAGCAAATTTGGCAATCGGAGTGTTGAGTGTTTTCTGGATGCCGTGCGGCACCAGGATTGCGCCGGTCGCAAAACGCATGAAGGCGTAAGAAAACGGAGAGAAGCGCTGGTAGAGGTCGCCGAGGGCCGGAAAAATAAGTTCTTGTTCGTCTTGGGACGCCATCGCATCCTCCCCATTTCTGCCCAGCCGTTGCAGGGCACCGTCCATAACACGGCCAGGCGCCTGTTATTCCGCGCGTCGTTCAGAGCAACGCCGTCGCAGCGACCTGTGATTGCACGTCCGATCTGAGGATGTTCTGGAGCGCTGGAACGAGAAATGGCGTCAGCCGGCCACCTTCACTTCGAGCGGCACGGCCGCCTCGTATTTGGAATTGTGCAGCACCAGCGATGTCCTGACATTACGCACGTGCGGTGCGGCCGTCAGATGCGTAACGAAATCCTGAAACGTCGCCATGTCCGGCGCCACGCATTTCAGAATGAAGTCGACCTCGCCCGACAGCATCCAGCATTCCCGGACCAGCGGTTCAGCGCGCACGAATTCCTCGAACGCGCGCAAATCGGCATCGGCCTGGCTGGAGAGATGCACGGAGGCAAACACGGTGACGTCGAAACCGAGCAGGCGCGGATCCAATAATCCGCGGTAACCCTGGATGTAGCCCTCCTCCTCAAGCGTCCGCACCCGGCGCAGGCAGGGCGGCGGCGAAATGCCGACCCGTTTGGCCAGTTCCACATTGGTGATTCGGCCGTCGGCCTGGATTTCACTGAGAATTTTGAGGTCGATCTCGTCAAGATTCTTCGACACGCGGGTTCGGTTCCTGGGCTGGCAAGGCTTGCGGGGAATATCGGCAACACTCTTAGCGCAGCTGGCAGAGTTAGCGCAATTTTATTGCGCGTGCGTTGCGCCATTTATCACGCTCGGCGGGAAAATTCGCCGATATGGATTGCAATTCTTGCATAGCTTGCCAGAAACCTTATCTTGGATTCGACACTTTCGGCGCCGCCGCGATGCCTTTCCGGGCCCATTCCGCTCCAGCGCTGGCTAATTCCCTTAAGAGAGGGATCGACCCTATGCCTGCCCCCATCCATGCCAAGGTGGTCATTATTGGTTCCGGCCCGGCCGGCTACACCGCGGCGATCTATGCCGCGCGCGCGATGCTTGAACCCGTGCTGATCCAGGGCATCCAGCCCGGCGGCCAGCTCACCATCACCACCGACGTGGAGAACTATCCGGGTTTTGCCGACGTCATCCAGGGCCCCTGGCTGATGGAGCAGATGGAGAAGCAGGCCGCCCATGTCGGCACCAAAATCGTCACCGATCTCGTCACCAAACTCGAACTCGGCCACCGGCCGTTCCGCCTGACCTGCGACAGCGGCGACGTCTACCTCGCCGAGACCGTCATTCTCGCCACCGGCGCGCAGGCGCGCTGGCTCGGCACCCCGTCGGAGGAGAAATTCAAGGGGTTTGGCGTATCGGCATGCGCGACCTGCGACGGATTTTTCTATCGCGGCAAGGAGGTCGTCGTGGTCGGCGGCGGCAACACCGCGGTCGAGGAAGCGATGTTCTTGACCAACTTCGCGTCCACCGTGACCGTCGTGCATCGCCGCGATCACTTCCGCGCCGAGCGCATCCTGCAGGACCGCCTGTTCAGGAACCCCAAGATCAGGGTGGTGTGGGACAGCGCCATCGACGAAATCCGCGGCACCGAGAACCCGACCAAGGTGACCCATGTCCGGCTGAAGAATGTCAAAACCGGCGCGCTGACCGAACTGCCGGCGGATGGCGTCTTCATTGCGATCGGGCATGCGCCCGCAACCGATTTGATCCGGGGCCAGATCAAGCTGAAACCATCGGGATATGTCGAGGTGGCGCCGAACTCGACCGCGACTTCAGTCCCCGGCGTATTCGCCGCCGGCGACGTCGCCGATGAAATCTACCGGCAGGCGGTCACGGCCGCGGGGCTCGGCTGCATGGCCGCGCTCGAAGCCGAACGCTTTATCGCTTTGCGCGCCAGCGATCGCGCGGCGGCAGAATAATCATGGCTCGAACTCGCGACGGATTTACCGATATGGACTGGGACAAGCTGAAGGTGTTTCACGCGGCGGCGGAAGCTGGGAGCTTCACGCATGCCGGAGAACAGCTTGGACTGTCGCAATCGGCGGTCTCCAGGCAGGTCAGCGCGCTGGAGCAGGAACTCTCGGTATCGCTGTTCCATCGGCATGCACGCGGTCTCATCCTGACCGAACAGGGCGACCTGCTGTTCCGCACGGCGCATGACGTGTTCATGCAGCTGCAGGCGGCGCGTGCGAAACTGACCGACAGCCGCGAGCGGCCGAGCGGCGACCTCAAGATCACGACACCCCCGGCGCTTGGCATCAACTGGCTGATTCCGCGGCTCCATGAATTCACGGCACTTTATCCGGAAATCCGGATTACCATGCTCGTCACCGACGAAGACCTCGACCTCTCGATGCGCGAGGCCGATGTCGCGATCCGCACCCGCAAGCCAACCCAGCCCGACCTCATTCAGCGCAAGCTGTTCTCGATCGGCTTCCACGCCTATTGTTCGCCGGAATACATCAAGCGCTTCGGAACACCGCGCACGCTCGACGATCTCGACGCGCATCGCATCATCATGCTGAGCGATTCACAAGTTCCAACGCATTTGCAGAACCGCAGCTGGCTGATCGATGCCGGCCGCAACGGCTCTGGGCCGCGCGAGGCCTATTTCAAGGTCAATAACATCCTTGGCCTGGTGCGCGCGTGCCAGCAGGGATTGGGCATCGCGGCGCTGCCGGATTATCTGGTCGAGGAAAATAACCGCCTGGTGCAGCTGTTCGGCGAGTCCGATTCGATCCAGCTCGACACCTATTTCGTCTATCCCGAAGAGTTGAAGACGGTGGCGCGGGTGCAGGTGTTCCGCGACTTCGTGGTGAGCAAGGCGCAGCGCTGGCCTTCGTAACGTTTTGTTGCTGGAGCGGTAGCTGAGAGACTATCCGAACCTTGCGCTTCAGGAGAATTTCCGAACCAAAACCGGCGGGATTTTAGATTCGTGTTCTTTCGAACCGAGCGTTCGCAGATGGAACGATGCTCGACTCCGAATGGGCGTCACAGCCCCCGATCTCCCCCCGATCTCCGCATGACTGACATGCGGACCGGGTGGTTGCTGCAGGACGCCGAGGCGGACAATAGTGTTTGCACGCTGAGAGTTCGCGTTGCGCATTGTCCCCCTCCTCCAGTGGCGCGAAAGCTCAGTAATCCCTCTTGGAAGGTGATTGTGTCGGCCTCACGTGGCCAATACCTTAAGCCGGGCTCTTTCGAGCCCGGCTTTTTTTTGCCGCGGAACCCTTTGCTCAGCAAACACCTTCATCATGCGCAGCGTCGGCGACGACATTGTCGGCTTCATGCATGCGGCTGCACCTATTCCGTTGACAGGTTTGGCGGCGCCAATCATCATCCGCAGATGACCATGAGTCTCTGCATCGCAGCGTCGCCGAAAAAAGTCCCCGTTCCGGGGACTGGAGATCGACGCGCGCGATAGAATCACTCGCCCAACATCGATCCCAAGAACCCCGCCGCGAGGTGCGGGGTTTTTTATTGTCCCGTCTCCGGCTCACCCCAAGGAGATGGACCCATGACTGACCTTCGAGCCTCCGACCTTCAATCTTTGTTGCATGGCCTCTGGCTTCCGCTCGTCACCCCGTTCCGTGACGGCGAACTCGACGAGGCCACGCTGCGGCGGCTGGTGCGGCATTACGCGGCCCGGCCCGTCGATGGGCTGGTGCTCGCCGCCACCACCGGCGAAGGCCTCACACTTGAGCCCGCAGAGACCGAACGCCTTGTGTTTGCGGTCCGCGACGAGGTCGGCAGCAAGGATATTCCGATTCTCCTCGGCCTTTCCGGCAGCAACACGCGCGCGTTGCTGGACACGCTCGCGAGAACAGCGGCGTGGCCGATCGACGGATATCTGATTTCCTGCCCCTATTACTCGCGGCCGTCGCAGCGCGGGTTGGAGCTTCATTTCACCGCGCTCGCGGATCGCGCGCGTCACCCGGTCATGCTCTACAACATCCCCTACCGGACCGGCGTCAATCTCGGCAACGAGGCGATGCTGCACCTGGCCGATCATCCGAACATCGCTGGCCTCAAGGATTGCTCGGCGAATCGCGAGCAGTCGCTCGACCTGCTGCACCGGCGCCCGCAACACTTCGCCGTGCTCACCGGCGAGGATGCCCAATATCATGAGGCGTTGGCGGACGGCGCCGACGGCGGCATTTTAGCTTCCGCGCATATCGAAACCGAAACCTTCGCGGAAATTCAGAATCTAGAGGCGGCCGGCGAGCGCGACGCCGCGCTGGCGCGTTGGCGATCGGTCGCCGATCTCACGCGGTTGCTGTTTTCCGAGCCGAGCCCGGCTCCGATCAAGTATTGGCTGTGGCGCACGGGACTGATCGACAGCCCGGAAGTAAGGCTGCCGATGACGGAAGTGAGCGCGGATCTGGCCGCGCGTCTCGATCAGGAAATCGAACGTTGTCTCCACCGCCATAGCGAAGAGCGCAGCGACGAAGCAATCGAGAAGGCCGGAAGTCATCCGCGTACCCTCGGAATGACGTGAATGACCCACCAGCAGATCGAAAACTCGCGATCGGTTCGGCTGCGCGCCATGCTCCGGCTGCTGAGGAAGTGGCTCGCGCCCGCAGCCAAGCTATGGATCCACGATTTAAGTCGAGGCCAGCAGCTTACTTGCCATCGTTCCAAATATCGGCCGCGAGCTTCCAGTCATTTCCGACCTTTTCCCAAACCACGACATACTTCCCGGTTACTTCCTGTGGTGTCTGGCCCTTGGTCTTCAAGCTGAAGGTCCCGATCTCCCGTGCCGCGGAGGGACCGAGCGGCTTGACGTCGAGGGTTGTGACTTTCGGATCACCGACTTGTTCCGCCATGCTTTTCCACATTGCCCCAATGGCGGCTGCGCCCTGCACCATCGCAGAACCGGGCGGGAATGCGGTCGCATCGGTGGTGTAGAGCGACGCAACACCAGCAAAATCCCCCTGGTTGAAGAATTCGGTCCATTTCGCGTTGACCGCCTCAATCTCGGCCTTCTGAGCCGACGCCGGTGCGATCAATCCGAGTACGAATACAATCACTAGTGCGGTTATGCGCATGATCAGCTCCAGTGGTAATAAGCGAGGCGCGCTCAGTGCTGGCAGAGGTAGTAGAGCAGCCACCCCAGATTAGCCGCGAAAAAACAATCATACTGCATTATGGCTTAACGTAAATGCTCTCATACAATCCTGCGTATTCCTCCTTCCAACCTCTCTTATCCACGAGAAACCGCTTTAAATTTTCATGCGCCTTCACCCAAAGCACCGTATCGATTTGGTATTTCTCAAGCACCGTGTCCCAGGCGGTCTCATCAATCTCCCATTCGGCCAGTTTGAAATAGTCACGCAGTAACGCATCTGGATAGGCGGTAGCTCCTCGACCATCTACGAACACAGGTACGGTACCTCGCGTGAGGAAAATCAAAAGTCCGCCGACATTCCAGTTGTTCAGAAGCCGCGCATGCGAAAAGTGTGTTTGAAGATACAGTGCATCCTGCTCTGAAAGCATTTTCGGAAATCCGAGAGCCGGTTGTATTTGCATAAAGGTCAATGGCAGAGCGCACGCTCCAATGATGCCAGCAGCCAACAACGACCTTTGGACTTCAAAAATATTCAGCTGTCTAGGTAGCAGCCGATCAAGGTGAAGAGCTAATGGAACCGTCGAGAATATAAAAAAGAAAGACATGTATCTGAATTGATAAAGTCCCAAAAACAAAAAGAGCCAGGAAAGCAGCCGTGGCTCCAGAGGAATAGGACAAGAACTCCTGTGGCGCAGTTCAAACCCGATAAATATCAAAATATAGATGATGCCGGGAATGCTCCCAGGAATGTTCCCCGGCACGGTTATGTTCTGATAATAAGACTGCCACTCGGTGATGTTCGCTTGCACAAAGTGGCCTAATGTAGCCGTTAAGCCGTCGTAGATATGCCAGCCGAGCGGATTGATAAATATTGCAATGAAGCAACCAACTCCCGCGAAGCTGTAGATTTTGAAACCTGCCCAATCCCGTCTGAGCAAAGCCGCGCCGCAAAAAATGCCAATAATTAGAAAACCAAGCAAAAAGCCGCAGTGCAGATTAGCCCAAAGGACCATCATCACAGGCAACAAGAAACATCTCGCTCTCTTCAAACATTCTGCGAAGAAAATG